>CAJGDF010000378.1 GCA_904502105.1 uncultured Clostridia bacterium | reverse complement strand
ATACCCTGGGAATACATATTGTATGCAATATTTAAAATGTCCACATTTCCGGTTCTTTCTCCATTGCCAAACAATGTACCCTCTACCCTGTCAGCACCTGCCAAAAGAGCTAATTCAGCGCTTGCAACGCCTGTTCCTCTGTCGTTATGCGGATGAAGTGAAAGAGTAACAAATTCTCTGTATTTGAGATTTTCACTCATATATTCTACCTGACTGGCATAAACATGGGGAAGGCTCATTTCAACAGTGACCGGAAGATTTATTATAACATTATTTGTCTCTGAAGGTTCGAGTATGTCGAGAACTTCGTTGCAAACCTCCAATGCATATTCCGGTTCTGTTCCGGTAAAGCTTTCGGGTGAATATTCAAATCTGAAATTGCCATCGTATTCCGATGCCAGTTTCTTTACAAGCTTTGCTCCTTCGAGTGCAATATTTTTAATTTCATCTTTAGATTTTTTGAAAACCTGCTCTCTTTGTGCAACGCTTACGGAATTATA
The DNA here is from genome assembly GCA_904502105.1 of uncultured Clostridia bacterium. Classification (GTDB taxonomy): domain Bacteria; phylum Bacillota; class Clostridia; order Oscillospirales; family UBA644; genus HGM12619. Next base: position 1,502 of record CAJGDF010000378.1, on the reverse strand, counting down.
AAAATGTATTATTGCATTCGGTGCACCCTTGCATGCATCAAATGTTTTTCTTATGATATGTTCGCGGCATTGCGTAAGAACCTGTACCGTAACATCGTCGGGGATCATGTTTTTATCTATAAGTGTTCTGAGAAAATCGTATTCCGTATCGCTCGCCGCAGGGAAACCGACCTCGATCTCTTTAAAACCGACTTCTACCAATACATTGAAATATTCAAGCTTTTCTTCAAGGCTCATAGGTATTACAAGGCTCTGGTTTCCGTCTCGCATATCAACACTGCACCATACGGGAGGCTTGTCTATCTTATCTTTTGTCACCCATTTATTATATTCCTGAGGTACGTTAAAATAACCTGCTTTATATTTACTTGCATTCATCATAATTGAAATTACTCCGTTTCAGCTATGACCTCAATTTCGACTAATGCGCCTTTCGGAAGTGATTTGACAGCAACGCATGAACGCGCAGGCTTACCTGTGAAATATTCCGCATAAACTTCGTTGAATTCGCCGAAATCAGCCATATCGTTAAGATAACATGTTGTTTTTATAACTTTTTGAAGCGAGCTTCCCGCTGCTTCAAGAACATTGGCGAGATTTTTACATACTCTGTGGGTCTGTTCGCTCACCGTTTTACCTACCATTTCTCCCGTTTCGGGTAGTAGGGGAATCTGACCGGAAGTAAATATTAGATTGCCTGTTTTTATTGCCTGTGAATACGGACCTATTGCTTTCGGTGCATTTTCTGTGTGAATTACGGTGCTCATTTTTTGAAATCTCCTTGGTTAATTTTGTATCTTTGAAACGAGGCTTTCGGTGGTTATATAAAAAAAGTCCCAAAGCCTCCTTGAAAAAGCTTTGAGACGGGTGAAATTACACTCGCGGTACCACTCAAATTGCGGCTATAAAATCAACCGCCACTCTTCGGAATCAAATCAATTCCTATGCACTCACGCAGCATTCTCGGGAACAGTCTACTGATATTTCTATGTTCGGTGCTCCGGCTCGGAAGTGAGGGGCCATTGGGAACGCATTATACCGATTTACAGCAGCCATCGGCTCTCTTTAATAACACATGCCCGACCTTCTTCGTCATAGCCTTTATGAATTAATTATATCATGATAGTTTTCTGTTGTCAATGTATTTTACAATTTTGTCACAATATCAATAATCCTCAAAAAGGTTATCTATTATTGATTTTCGTTGTGACGATTTATTCTTTTTTAACTTCTTTTCAGAAAAATAAGAAGTTTTTTCCTTGATTATACGTTCCGCTTCATCCGATATTGTTTTACCGTTTGAATATTTTTGAGGTTTCAGTATGAATATGGCCTGTTCAAAAATATCTCCTCCGCATTTAACGATCACGATTTGCTTGTTTATCCCTTTTATCATTATTACTTATCTCCGATTCTTTGTCCATTATATTCAATGTTTCCCTAAAATATGATTTTTATGCAAAACAAACCTTAAATAACTTGACAAAAAAATGATTTATGTT
>CAJGDF010000377.1 GCA_904502105.1 uncultured Clostridia bacterium | reverse complement strand
TTTTTTTCACCGGGCAAAAGCATGTATCGGGATGTGATCTTTTTCATGGAATTCGGCTTAATTCCAAGTGTTTCATTCGCCATCGGCGGCTTATCTTCATCCGCCATATTGTTTTTATACATCGGATAACTGTCCGCACCATACGCGCATACCAAGAGTCTGTCTGCTCTGCCGTCATTCATCGTCATAAGAATATGATTGTGAACGCCGTCAATCCAGCCCTTGTTGCTGATAACCCAGCCGGAAGTATGAGCCGTCTGGAAAAATACTTCTTCCGTCGAGCTGCCGTTGTTGACCGCCTCCGTTTTGATTACAGCACCATGCTTGCACGCCACTGCAGAAATAAAATAAGAAATGCCTTCATCGCTTCCCTCTGCAAACAGATACGGCGCACCGCTCGGATGCCTGCACCATCTGTTGAGAACAGACGCTTTTCCCCCTACGGATACGCTCATCACAATCTGCACGTCCTGCTTCAAGATCGTCCAAGAAAGCGGATGGATATCTCGCAAGGAATGGGTAGCATACCAAAACTTCAGTCCGCTCTCTGAAACATCCACAACGAATTTTTCACTTGCAGACGGACGCGACAGCGTCAACGTATGGGGCGCACGAAAAGAATAATGAAAATCAATGGTTTTATTCTTCATAAAAAGCCTCCTGTTGTTACCGTACTCGAATATTCTCTATAAAAACGAATCATATATTTATTTTATACAATAAAACCATTTTCTTGTCAAGACTTCTTGTTCAATTTTTCAAACAAAATCAAGGAAAATCGATTTCATCTTGCAATTCTATCCAAAAAATAGTATAATAAAATCAATCTCAATCATAAACGAAAAAGTTTTTGCATTATATGCAGATGAAAGGAGCATAAAAATGTCTGTTTTATTTATTAACGCGTGTGTTCGTGAACATTCGAGAACACTCGTCTTAGCAAAACATGTGATGAAGGATATATCCGAAGAAATAACCGAGGTAAACTTAAATATCGAAAATATAGAACCTCTGGACAGGGCGCTTCTTGAAAAACGAGATCGTCTGGTTCGGGAAAGAAATTTTAACGATCCTCTGTTCCGTTACGCAAATCAATTTGCCAAGGCAGATCAGATCATAATTGCCGCGCCGTTCTGGGATCTGTCCTTCCCTGCAAAGTTAAAAATATATTTGGAGCAAATTACTGTTGCCGGCATCACGTTTCAGTATATAAACGGCCATCCAACGGGACTGTGTAACGCCAAAAGTCTAACCTATGTGACCACATCAGGAGGTCCGATCTTCGATGATTTCGGATATGCGTATGTAAAAACACTTGCCGAAAAATTTTACGGCATAAAGAAAACTTCCGCCGTACGGGCAATGAATCTTGACATGGACATGATCTCTGCACAGGACTTGTTGCAGAAAGCAACGATCTCCGTCATCGAGTAATTAAATTTTTAAGCAACCCGCGAATTTTACCTTCTGACACGGCCTGTGCCCTTTTTTGAAATCTTGTTTCTGCGTATTCCGGATGTGTCTATGGTCAAACATGTTGTGATATAATCATGATATGAACAATACCGTGCACCATTCCGATGAGTTCGTCGCAGGGCACATTCCGAACGCCATTAATGTGCCCAACAAGTCCATCGGCACAGCCGAGATCCCCGAACTGCCCGACAAAGATCAGCTTATTATGGTGTATTGCCGTAGCGGCCGACGCAGTAAAGAGGCGTCGGAGAAGCTGATCAAGTTAGGCTACACGAATATCGTGGAGTTTGGCGGGATTATGGATTGGAAGGGTGAGACCGTTACCGAATAAAAAGGTGCAATTATTGCACCACAGTAGACTAAAGAAAAGGGCTGAGAATTATGCTAACCTACACATACATATCAAAAGGAAAATTCGGTTTGGTTGAGAAACCAAAGCCGACGCTACGGCACGAGAGGGATGCGATTGTCAAGGTGACCTTGGCGAGTATCTGTTCGAGCGATTTGCACATCAAGCACGGCAGCGTACCG
>CAJGDF010000376.1 GCA_904502105.1 uncultured Clostridia bacterium | reverse complement strand
CGTATTTTAAAACACGAACGACCTTTCCGGAATTATACATTTTATTTCTGCTCGTTATAAGCAGAGATGTTTCGAGGGTATCCGGAGATTCCCGTACCATAAGACCAAAATCATCCGGTTTTTTCTTTTTAACGATCATCTCTCGGAACTGCATCTTCAAATCTTCAACCGCATCAATAACCGCTCGGAAATTCATAATATTGGCCGGTGTCATATAAACTCTGCACAGATCCTCATAATTAGGACGGTATCCAAACCATCTGCACATCTGCAACAATGAATCATATGCCGTTGAACTGCGGCTGAAATAACTAACCATAAGCCCCTCAAGAGTTAATCCTCTGGAAAGAACATATCCGCCAACTACAATAACTCTTGCACCTGCGTTGTCAAAACGAGAGTCGTTATAAGAAAAACGTTCCTTCTTGTTCTGGTTATTGATAACCACCACTTCGAATTTTGTTATTTCATCATACAAACCTGCTTGAATCTCTTCCCAAGAAATTTTTTCACGCAAATCACTGTAAAAATCGCATTCCCCGTCAAGATATTCAACATCTCCCGTGAAAATTTGATACAGTGTCTTCATTTCCTCGTTCTTTATAAAATCTTCGAAGCTCTTTTTGGAATCCTGTTCGATAATATTACGAAGCTTTTCAACATACTTTTTAACCGTTTCCAGTATTTCGCCATGCATAATATTGAAAACAGATATATTTATCAGCATTGATCTGTGTTTTTTGTTAGCTCCGCGTTTTGTTCGTATTACATTATTGATAAGAAAGCAAAGAATCGCTTCTTTTAAGCTATCTGCTAATTCAGTAAACCTATATTCATCTTTTTTATGTTTTGCAGGCAAGAAGTGTTCTTCACATTCATCCAATACTCTCAGGCTTCTTGAATGAACATCTCCATCATATGCAAAAACCTTTTGAGCTCCGTAATAATTAGACGGAGCATTCAGCAGTACAATAAAATCTGACGGAAATAGATCTTTATAGGTTTCATCGCCTTCAGGATTAACAAAGATGTTAGCAAACGGGGTGGCGGTGTATCCGACATAGGAAGCAATCGGAAAATTGTTATAAAGATTTCTTATGTGTCCGTTTATTGCAGAAGGATCGCATTCGGGCTTTTTGGTGTTGATGGATGCATTATCCGCCTCATCATCAATTATAAAAATGTTTTGGCAATTAATGTTGTGGAATCCGGGTTTAAGCCATTCAACAACCTGTTTAAGCACGGATGTGTTTTTCTTTACTACAAGAATTATAGGCTTATTAAAGTCACCGCTGGTTGCATTCAGATTTTTCTTTACGAATTTCACGAAATCGTTTTCATTGTTTGTCAGCGGAACAGCATAGTTTTGTTGTATCTGCGCATCATCACTTACACCGATATACGTAATTTCCGCATCGCTCATAGTATCACTTACCGCTCCGATAAAACCGGAATCAACGCGTGACTGCGTCTGTTGACGCAATGAGTCCGTCATACCTGCAAGAAGAACAATAATTTTATAGCCAAAATCACACGCCATATTTATCAAGCCAAGATAATTAGCGGTCTTACCGGACTGTACATCACCAACAACAAGTCCCTTTTTCTTTCTTTCGTTCACATTAAGCGTCATTTCAGGATTGGCACACTGTTTCAAAACCCGTGCACAGTCAGATTCCATTTGGTCAATTACCACTTCGCTGAAATCTTGGCGTCTGAGATATCTTTTATACCTATCAAAATATCCGTCAGACATACTGTGACTTAACAGCTGTTGCTTCTTCTCAAACCATTTTCCGGCATCTTCGTTTGCTACAAGAATGTCCGGAGCAGTCACTTTTACAAGAGGATGATTCTCTTCATAACGCACAACAACTGTTTCAATAACATCTTCATCATTACATTCAAAAACGAAGTTGGCCAACATTTTTGTCTGATTAATTATTTCAGTATGTGTATGCGATTCCGTTCCGAGCTTAATTTTCAGCATATCGTAAAGCTTATATGCAATATCACTGTTT
>CAJGDF010000375.1 GCA_904502105.1 uncultured Clostridia bacterium | reverse complement strand
GGAAAAATAGACAGAGAAAAGTATTTGGAATATATCGATGCTGCTCGCAAAATAATCAAAGGTGATGCGCAAGAGATTAGTAAGCAGATTGAGTCAGAGATGATGGAGGCTGCTGTGGAAATGCGCTATGAGGAGGCTGCTGGATTGAAAGAAAAGCTCGAATTGATCGAGAATTTCAAGAGTAAAACTGTCATTACTAACTCACATGCAGGCGATGTTGATGTGTTTGGTTATGATGAAATGGGGCAAAATGTGTATATAACCATGTTGCATGTACACAGAGGAAGCGTGGTGCAGGGACAGACGATTGAGTATAAGAAGCAATTGGATGAGAGCCGAGAAGAGGTATTGGCCATGGGTATATATGAGTTGCGAGAGCAGTTAGGAAGTACTACAAAAGAGGTAATTGTTCCGTTTATTCCGGATATAATTGACGAAAATCTACATGTAAATATTGCTATACAGGGTGATAAAAAGCGACTGTTGGATTTAGCTATGCAGAATGTACAGCAGTACAAGAATGACCGAATTAGACAAGATGATAAACTCAATCCTGATCAGAGAGCGATGCGAATTTTGAGTGGCTTGCAACAGTTGATAGGACTCCCTACTCTACCTATGTGGATTGATAGTTTTGATAATTCCAATACCCAAGGTAGTGATGCAGTAGCTGGTTGTGTGGTATTCAAGAAAGCTCGCGCGCACAAGGGTGAATATAAAAGATATGAGATAAAAACAGTCGTAGGTCCCGATGACTACGCGAGTATGCGAGAGGTGGTGAGGAGGAGATATAGCCGACTTTTGGAAGAAGGTTCTGCCCTACCCGACTTGATTATTGCCGACGGAGGATTAGGTCAAATGACTGCGATCAAGGAAGTGGTGAACGGAGAGTTGGGATTAGAGATACCAGTTGCTGGATTAAAGAAAGACAACCGACATAGAACAAATACCCTACTCTATGGAGAGCCCGTTCAAGAGTTTGGAATGAAAGTGACAGATGAAGTGTTCCGATTGCTGGTGGAGATACAAGATGAGGTGCACAGATTTGCTATCACCTTCCATAAAAAGAAGCGAAGTAAGTCACAAATAAAGAGCGAACTTGATGATATTCAGGGAGTTGGACCTGCAACTAAGCAGAAAATACTACAACATTTTGGCTCTGTGGCTTGTGCTAAAAGAGCTGAGAAGGATGAGTGGATTGAATTACTCGGAACTCGCTCAGGGACAAAGGTTTACGAGCATTTTAATGGCAAAATAACGCCCTGAGAATTAAATATTTTTCATGGATACGTGTGAATATACAATAAAAAATAGGGGGATAGCCCCTATTCTTATTGTTATAAATTTATTTTTTATTGAAATAAATCTTCTGTTGAGGATTTATTATTATAATAATCATAAACTATTTGCGGATTTGTACCGTCAATTAACTTATCTATCTCATCTATACTTTTTAATATGAAATAAGTTTTTTGATCTATATATTCATTATTCCTAGAAACAGCTTTCTTATAGATAGATACACCCATTGTACCATCATCAAATATAATGAATCGAGGTGTTAAAGTATACTTTGAACTAAACCACCACTTGCTGCCATACCATGCATATGAAACATCATATAATTTATAAGGGAACTCCTTATTCATATCTGTAATGTTGTTATCCTTTGCCACTTGGCACCATTCTTTATATTTCTCTCTAATTACTCCCAATGTTCCTCGAAACGTTTGTATTTTTGAGCTTTCAATAGACATATATACTTGGTCACTTAAATGTTCTCCTTGTATTTGAATATAATAAGTAAATTCGCCATTTTTAGGCTCACTTGCCTCTATTTTTAAATCTTTATTAGATAAAAATGACATTGAATAATAAGCAACGACATCTTCAGCAAATCCTGCAATACAAAGCAGCGAAAAAACTAATAATAAAAAAATCTTTTTCATAATCATTAAATTTATTTTGCCTACTCTTCTTCGGATTTTCGGCTAACTCCGTTTTGTTAATATATTGTTAGTT
>CAJGDF010000374.1 GCA_904502105.1 uncultured Clostridia bacterium | reverse complement strand
TTAACTCTTATCCCTCAAATTGGACGGGTAACGAAAATTATAATCTTCGCATAGAGGTGCTCAGCGAGCCTGGCGAAGAAATGACAATTAAGATTTCCGGCTCCCAAGACGGCAGAAAAGATTTCGCCCCCAAGGTTGCGGCGGACTATGATTCCAAAACTCACACTTCTCTTACACTCAAGGGAAGAGTAGAAGCGTTTAATGAAGCCAATATCACGGAAAGCGTTATCGTTATTGCTTCCGATGAGAATTTCACAGAAAATGTTGTACGCAAAGATGTAGAACTTGATGAATACGGCGTTTTTACGGCTACGTTTGAAAATCTTACCCCGCAGACAAAATACTATTATATGGTATATGTTAACAGTAATCACGGCGCGGCTATGGATACGAACGATGTTACAACGAATACTCCTCCGAAGGAGCAGAATTTTATAAAGATCTCGCTTTACAGAGGGCTCAAAGAACCCGACAGTGCATATGACGTTAGAGTGAATTTCGGTTCGAAGCTTGTTGTGAACAGCGCTGTAATGAACAAGCCAGGTTATACTTTTGAAGGCTGGTATTATGATGCGGAGTTTACAAAGCCTTATGATATGAATACGGTTATTGAAAAAGGAACTGCTCCGTTCTCTCTCTACGCAAAGTGGAATAAAAACTGATACGGCAACAAAAACTTCCGAGTGTCCTATGCCTCTCGGAAGTTTTTAATTTGCGGCGAAAAAACGCCGCTTATATTTACTAAAAAGTGTTTTATGAGATTTTTACCAAAAAAATTAAAAAAAATAAGTAATATTCTCTTAAAATTTTGTTGAAATTTATTTTTATTTATTGCTTTTTTTGCTTTTATATGCTATAATCATTATGTTTATATAATTAATCAATAAAATTTGATTTGATGACTTCAGGGCTTGCTCTGCAAACATAATTACACTGAAAATTTTTGTGTTTCTTTATGATGCAAAAACTTTGTGTGAAAGTTTTCGCTTTTTAAGCCCCTGTCAAATTATGAATTTAATTTATTTTATGAAAGGGTGGATAAATGATGAAAATAACGGTATGCATCGGCAGTTCCTGTCACATCAAGGGCTCCCGTCAGGTCGTTGAAAAACTCCTGGCTCTTATTTCTGAGAATGCTCTCGGCGATAAGGTGCAGCTCGGCGGCACTTTTTGCCTGGGCAGATGCCAAGAGGGTGTTTGCGTAACGGTGGATGAAAAATTCTGCTCCGTTTCGCCTGACACGGTGGAAGAGTTCTTCAAAAACGAAGTTCTCGCAAAGCTTTGAGCTTTCCTTTAAACTTAATGGAAGTTTATTAAATTTATTGATGAAAAAATACTTTAAAATGAGAGGTTTTTTATGAACAAAATTACAGTAATAGGCTCCGGTAGCGTTGGTTCTACAATAGCGTATACTCTGACGGTTATGGGTCTTTCTTCCGAGGTCGTAATGATCGACATCAACAGCGAAAAAGCGCTCGGCGAAGCACTCGATATCAGACAGGGTGTGCCTTTCTGCAATCCCTGCTCCGTTTATGCCGGCTCTTATGCAGACGCTGTTGATTCCGACATCGTTGTAATTACATCTGGTGTGGCAAGAAAACCCGGTCAGTCCCGTCTTGACCTTGCACAGATCAATGTAAACATTCTTAAATCCGTTACGGACCAGATAGTTAAATATGCTCCCAACGCTACATACGTTATCGTAAGTAACCCCGTTGACGTGCTTACATATGCTTTCAATAAATATTCCGGTATTCCCGAAGAAAGAATCATCGGTTCCGGTACTATTCTCGATACAGCCCGCCTCCGTGCGAGAATTGCTGAATACTATACAGTTAACCAGCACAACGTTCACGCATACGTTCTCGGCGAGCACGGCGACTCCTCTTTTGTTCCGTGGTCTCTTGCAAACATCTCCAATATTCCCGTTGAAGATTACAGCAAGGCTCTTACAACTCCCACAGCTAACTTCCTCGAATTTAACAGACACGACGTTGAAGAATATATGCGTAAATCCGGCGGCCGCGTAATTCAGC
>CAJGDF010000373.1 GCA_904502105.1 uncultured Clostridia bacterium | reverse complement strand
TTTGATATAGGTGTGCGTTATACTCCGGAAGATAATCTTACTGCAGAAGAACTGGAAGTGGCGCTTTCAACACAGTTGTTTGACGACAGACTTACCATAGAAGGAAACCTTGGTATGTACACAGGCTCCCGAAGTGATGTGGCTGGCGGCGCAAATAGCATCGTCGGTGACGTGGATATTACGTTGAAGCTGACTAATAGGTTGAGTCTCAAAGCGTATAATCATTCTAATCTTAATAGTAACTATTATCTTTATACTTATGAGGCTTATTCTGATTACACACAAGGAATAGGTATCTCGTACTCGCAGAGTTTCGATAGTATAAGGGAAATATTTGCAAGAAAGAATAGAAATAAAAAGAATAAGAAGTAGAATATGTCTGAGAAAAAATTTAAAATATATACAGCATCAGCTGGATCAGGTAAAACATATACTCTTGTAAAAGAGTTTCTTACATTGTCATTGGCTTTTGATAATGCGTCTTGTAAAGATATTTTAGCGGTTACTTTTACCAATAAAGCCGCTAATGAAATGAAAGTCAAGATACTTTCTTATCTCAAAGGCTTTATATGTGGCGAACCAGATGAAAGTATGAAAAATGCTCTTATCAATGTTTTGAATATTGATGAAAATACATTGATAAAAAGGGCTAATGCTTTGTACGATAATATTTTACATAATTATTCTGACTTTAGCATATCAACTATAGATAGTTTCGTTCAGCAGATTTCACGTGGCTTTGCTAAAGAACTGAATCTGCCGGTACAATATAAAGTCCTTATTGATGATGATGACCTTCTTGAAGGCTTGATTCAAAGTATTGACAACCAAATTGATAAAGATGACAAGTCAATTACTGAAATATTAAGCGATTTCGTTGAGTTTCAATTAGATGAAGAGAGCTCGTCAAGCGTTGACGCTTCGATAAAAGTGTTTATTAAAAAACTTCTCAAAGAAAGTGCATACAAAAAAGGGGAAATATTGTCTCTGAAAGAAATCTCCGATGATAAAGAATATCTAGGAATCAAAGAAGATTTAAAAAAACTTTATGAGGAGTCTAAGACGAAAGTTCTTCGTGATGTTGAGGAACTTAGAGAAATCGAGGGACGGTTTAACCTGCAGCCATCTGACTATTACAACGGTCAGAATGGATTGACTTCAATATTGGGAAAGATAGAGAAAGATGTCGGTGTCAAGGTGTCATCGCTTGTTGGTTCAAGAATAAAGCAAGTGTTTGATGGTCAAAAAGATTGGTTCTCTCCTAAAGGGAATAAAGACGCAATCGCAAATGTTAGTGACTCTGTAGATATTGTCGCTTTATATAAGACGTTGATCGAGGATCATAAGAAGTTTTTTTATGTTACGGTCATAAAAAAGAATTTGTATCTGTATGCTTTGCGCGGAACTTTGTTGAATATTATAAATCAACATATTGAAGATACTAACAAGGTTCATCTTTCAGAATTTAACAAAAGAATATCAGATATACTCGGTGATTGTAGTGTCCCGTTTATTTATGAGAAAATAGGCTCTCGTTACAAGCATTTTTTCATTGATGAGTTTCAAGATACATCGCTTTTGCAATGGCATAATTTTCTTCCTTTAGTGCATAATGCTCTATCAGACAATAATATGAGTCTTCTGGTTGGTGATGCAAAACAGGCTATATATCGTTTCAGAAATGGGGAAGTGGAGCAAATCATGAATCTTCCTGAAAAAATATATGGGGCAGATGAGAATAATGAATTTTACAATGAATGTGAAGAAACATTCCGTAATAATTCGCAAAAAGAGTCCTTGAGCAATAACTGGCGTTCAAAGAAAAACATAATAGAATTCAATAATTCTTTTTTCAGACTTTCAAAGCATAAGTTGAAATCGGAGGAATATCGTAAGGTGTATGATGGCCTGGAACAAAACTGTCCTAAGAAATACGAATATGATGGTTTTGTCAGCGTCGAGCTTTTTAATATGGAGAAATTTACGTCCGATGATACTGATAAAGCCAATAGTAAATATAAAAAAGCAGTTAAGGAATC
>CAJGDF010000372.1 GCA_904502105.1 uncultured Clostridia bacterium | reverse complement strand
CTTTTTTTATTTGAATTCCCATTTTTTTTAATACTTGCTCTGTGCTAGGCATAAGCAGTATCTTTTTTCCTGCCATATTTCAACCTCATCTTCAAATTTCAATAACATTCAATATATTGTGTATTATCCTAAATTCTTCTTGACTATTATCATTAAAAATAATACTATAGAATCAAGAAATGGGTTTTTGACTGAGTAAGGTCTTACGACTGGAAAAGGTTGCTCGTTTCTTTTTTTATGTTCATAATATCATATAAATACAATTTTTCATCTTCTGAACACCTCATGACCATAATTACTTTGAAAACATTATACCTTTCAATTTCCCCATCTTCTCCAAAGACTGGTAATGCGAATCTCGAATTATATCGGTACCATCCATACTTCGCATCTTTATTATGTTTTTCTTTATAATTCCCTTTATAAGCTTTTCCTGTCGCTATTTCTATCATCTCTGGTAAGCCTTGTGCCGCATTTGCTTTCGCTTTTGCGTTGCTGCCTTTAAGAATTTTAGTATAATTTGAATGCGTATATTCATCTGGCAAATCTTTTCCAATATAAACCAGTTCTTCTGTATCTTCTATTAGGTATACCTCTCCAATATATTTTCTTAAATAGGACTCTACTTCAGACCATTCGACGGATCGCTTTCCTTTAAATTTGATATCATGAATAATAACAATCTTATTCCCATCCAAATCCTCAACAACATTTACTTTTCGTTTCATAAACTTAAATTACTCCTTTCCTAAGACAAATGAAGCCGCGGCTTTCACCACGGCTTGTAACCATAAATACGCCTAAAACAATATTACGCTAAGCATCTATGTTTGTCATTTAAGTTGTACTTGAATTTTATGCCACGCAAAGTTCGTTGAGCTTCGTATAATATGCGTATAATCGTTTGCACTGCAAACTCATGCATCTTGTTAACTTTTTTCTGTTACCACATAAGATATCATCTACAGTAACTTGAAATAATTGACTAAGTGCATAAAGGTTGTCCACAGATGGCAAACATTCACCATTTAACCAATGATATACACTCTGAACGCTACCAAGATGGAGATATTGTTGTACATCTTTTGCAGTTAATTCACGTTCATCCATAAGTTTTCTTAAATTAATGCCAGTGGCTTTTCTGTTTATTGTTGGGAACATCTTATGTCCTCCTCATTCTAGTTTTATCTTATACATCTTTTGTAACTTCTTGAGCCATAATCAATAATTCCGATGCTGCTTTCTGGTCTTTTACTCGAATCAAATTATCCCATGCATCTTCCTTACCCAAAAGATTCATACCACCATGCCAAACAAGCAGTTCATCAATCACCGCATAATGTTCTTCGTTATTTGCAACAGTTTTTACATAAATTCCAACCTCTTTCATTTCCTCAATCAAAAGATAAGCAACCAATGCATTCTCGTACAAACTATTTTCCGGTTCTTCTGTAATAACAGTAATCTTCACCCCAGCTTCTTGTCTGGACTTTACGATACGAACAAATCGCTCCACCTTGTCTTTACGAAGTTTTGGACTAGAAATAACAATTTCATTTTCTGCTTCAATTAAATCACGCTCAAATATTTCTGTGTAAGTTCCAGAATCATAAATTGCATTCACATCTTGTTTTTCTGTAAACACATCACTAGAAATGCGATAACCGATTTTCTTATAAGTTCTCAGACGTTTCAAATACATATCATCAAATATCTTAATGTGGGAATCGATATAATCGTATACCCTAACGTCTTTCTTTCCTTCATAATCTCGATTCAATCTTCCAACGTATTGTTCGATACGTCCTTCATAAGATACTGGTGCTGCTAACATTAAGGTATCGAGTCTCGGAAAATCGAACCCTTCTCCTATTTTCGAACCAGTTGCAATCAAAATTAATGTTTTATCGTTTGGAACGGCTTTCATTTGTGTTCGTATTAGTTCGTTTTCTTTATTTGTGTTGTCTCCGTAAAAAACAAACACATAATCTGCATAGTCCTTTGCGTGTTCAAATAGATATCTTGCATGCTCTTTAAATCTAGTAAGT
>CAJGDF010000371.1 GCA_904502105.1 uncultured Clostridia bacterium | reverse complement strand
TTGTAGCAAGTCACAAGCAACCATGCTCGAACGACAGGTTTACATCGAGAAAAGACACAAGTGCTTCAATGAAGAGATATATTATAATATTGATATCATCAGCCGTGCTATTCAGTCAGGCAAACGCATTAATTTTATTTACAGCAAGCGTCAGCTTGATGCTGCGACTAACAGTGTTGTCAGCGAAGAAAAAGAGTTTTGTGTCAGCCCCTATGCCATGATCTGGAGTAACGATCACTATTATCTTATCGGTAACAATCAGAAGTACGATAACCTGATGCATACCCGTATCGACCGAATGAAAAAGGTTGAGATAGCTCAGGAGAGAGCCAGAAAATTCAGCGAGGTTTCACCTTATAAAAACTATTTTGACTCTGCCGATTATTCGGGTAAGATTTTCAATATGTTCAGCGGTGATACTCAGACTCTCGAAGCTTCCTGTGATAGTTCTATTCTTGAAGAAATTCTTGACCGCTTCGGTACAGACACATCTATCAGATTAGGAGGCAGTGAAGATAGATTTCTGCTTACTACAAAGTGTGTTGTCAGCGACGGTCTTGTTTCGTGGATAATGCAGTTTGGCAATAAGATTGAGGTCGTTGAGCCAAAGAGCCTTCGCGAGCAGGTGAAAAAGAAAGCTAAGGAAATCAGTGAATTGTATAAATAAATATACTGAGATAACAGTGTGCTTTACATTTAAAAAAATGCATTTTCATATCTGGTATGATAAAAGATAAAGGACAATCTTCGGATTGTCCTTTTTTATTCTAAAGCAACAAAATAATCATATGTGTTTCTTTAAAATCACCGTTTGTTGATTTTAAACAATTATTTACAAAATATTCTGAAAATATTATGTATTTATTAAAAGGATATTTAATTAAACAAAGGAAAAAAGAGGTATACTGAAAATGGAAAAGTAAATATTTGCCTTGAAAGGATGTGAAATATATGAAGAAAACAATATTTTTAACAGGTGCAACAGGTAATATGGGGTATCAGGCGTTTAAAGAGCTTTATAAAAGAAAGAATATGTATGATATAGTGTTGCTTGTTTTGCCGACAGAACAGGAGAAAGCTGACAGACTGTTCAAAGGTTACAAAGATATAAAAATAGTTTTTGGTGATTTGACAGTTTATGAGGATGTTCTTGAGTGCGTGACAGGTGCTGATTATGTGCTTCACGTTGGCGGTATGGTTTCACCTGCAGCTGACTATTACCCAAAAAAGACCTTATTTGTCAACATAACTGCAATGGAAAATATTGTTAAAGCAGTTAAGGCTCAGGCGGACCCCGATAATATCAGAGTTGTTTATATTGGTACTGTTGCTCAGACGGGCGACCGAAACTATCCGACTCATTGGGGCCGAACAGGCGACCCGATACAGATAAGCGTTTATGACCATTATGCCATCAGCAAGACGGTAGCTGAAAGAATTCTCGCTGATTCCGGCTTAAGATATTGGGTTTCACTTCGTCAGACGGGTATTCTTTACCCTGACATACTTAAAAATATTGACCCGATTATGTATCACGTGCCTATCAACGGTGTTTTAGAGTGGGCAACAGTTGAAGACAGCGGCAGATTATGTGCTAAAGTTTGCAACAGCTCGGTACCCGAAGAGTTCTGGCGAAGATTTTATAATATCAGTTCAGGCCCTGATTACCGTATAACAAACTATGAGTTTGAGGTTATGCTTCTTAATGCTATCGGTATGCGCGGAAAGGATGTGCCCAAGAAACTTTTTGACCCCAATTGGTTTATTCTGCAGAATTTCCACGGACAGTGGTACACAGATGCTGATGAGCTTGAAAATTATCTTAAGTTCAGGTATAATGTGCCTGTTAAGGATTATTTCAAAATGCTTTCCAAAAAGACTCCTGCTCTTTACAGATTTACACCCATAGCTCCGCTTAATATATTGAAAAAGTATATGATGGGTCCCATTGTCAATACACCGCTTTACGGTACAAAGGCGTGGATAGATAACGGAATAAAAGACAGAATTACGGCATTTTACGGCTCTATTGATAAATACAGAGCTATACCTAAAAGCTGGAAGGATTTCGAGGTTATTATTCC
>CAJGDF010000370.1 GCA_904502105.1 uncultured Clostridia bacterium | reverse complement strand
GGATCCTTAATCAGATTTTATCAGGAAAGAGCAAATCCCAAAACAAAAATAAGAGCTGAAATTTGCATATTTCACGAGAAACAAACATATATGCTTCATCTGTTCTTATCAAAAGAAGGGTCAACAGATGGTTATGCTCCGACTTCTTTTGTTATAAAATTCTGCAATGATGATGCATATAGACAGTTTACACAAAACCAAGAATACAAAAGAGTTATCGAGAGAACCGTTGAAATGGTTGAATAAATCGATTACAATCCAAAAGTCAAAAGTGTCATGGTGTTAAATATATTATATATATTTAACACCAATGAGCATATTTTTACTGTTTTGTTCTTGTTTCAATATAAAATGAAAAAACACCGCTTGCCGTGACGATAAAAACGGTTGGCGGTGTTGATTTTTTATTATCTTATATTTTAAATTGCCGATGCAAAGCGGAACATTATAAGTACACATTCCAAAGACTGCGCGGGGGATACCCATGCAGTCTTTGCTATTTTAATTTAAGTATCTAAAACAACCAGTTCGATATTGCTATCTTTGAATTTAGGGTTATCTTTAATAAACTGCTTCTCAATAGCAACAACATCATGCTCATCTTCTACATTGACAAAACATTCGAAATAGCTATCAAGAGCTTTCAGTCCGTCGTCATCAAACAATTTGTGAGTTGAGGCATTGATAATATCTTGTCTTGCAATGATTTTCACTGTTTTCAAATAAAAAACCTCCTGTTTAATCGGTGTATGCTGATGTTAAAAGACGATTATCTCTTCGCCGTCTTTGTTTATAACACATTTTGTTTCTCCGTTTAAAGTTCTTCCTTCAAGCGGTTCACCGTGTTTGATATAGCACTTGTTAACAAGGTCATAGATATAAATTAAATCTTTCTCTTCACCAGGTAAATGCTCATCAAACACCAAAAGGTTGTCGTCTGTAACAAAGCAATCATTAAACATATATGAGATATCGAAATCAAAATCCAATTCAAGAATGAATTCTTCTTTTTCCGAATCAAACACAGCGTAATGCCCGCTATCCCAACCGCCTTCGTGAACAAAATATAATCTGTCGGTGTTGGCGATTTCATGCACTTCATCAAAACGACAAGGAACAATTTCGTTTTCAAATCGGTCAATAACACCCCATTGTTCATTGTTGCACCAGTATAGCTCTTCGCCGTTTTCGTCAACCTGAATATCCCAGTCTCCTTTGCAAACAATTGCTTTTCCGTTTACAAAATTGGTGGCATAAACATATTTAGGTTCAATAACAATATCGAGATTTTTGTCCAGCCATCCCCAAAGACCTGCACACGGCCAATAATTATGATGGTATTGCAACTCAATATTACCTGATTTGCTTACCATTACAAGCCCCTCGGAACAACCGCCATGAAAAGGATAAATCCCAACGGATGTTTCCTGATATTCTTCAGGAAGAGCGACTGCAGTCTTTGTATTTTTATCTAAAAGATAATATGGATTCTGAGGATTTAAATCGGAGATGCGTCCAACGGCAAGCCCCTCTTCATCGTAATCTGCTTGTGTTATATGAACGTTACCCATCTCTGCATAGCTGAATTTTCCTATAGGATATCCGTTATGATAAAGTTCTTCTGCAGAAATAGTTGATCCGCTGATAAATTCTATTCCCTGACCTCTTTTGGCATAATTACGATAACCCATCCAATCAGGTGTAGGCATATGGTCCGTGAGTCTGCCGTTGGAAAATATCTTGTCAGTCATAATTTTGCACTTAAACTTTACGACGTCAGCATCTTCGGATTTGACCGTAAGATTATATTGTTTGATTTCCCCGTTTTCAAAAGTTGCGATGAGAGAAAAGCGGACAGCATCTGACGGTTTCAAGAACTCAACAGAAGAAATTGCGGGGATGGCGTTCGCAGAGCAATAATCATCTTCATCAAGAACAATCAATTCGCAAAACAGATTATCCAGCAAATGAATTTTTACACTGTCAACCTTCTCGTCCGCTTCAATCTGTTCAGCAATGTCTTTCGTAATTAACTCATCCGCTTCGAGATAACCCGGAACCACATCAGCCGTATAACGTCCGGC
>CAJGDF010000369.1 GCA_904502105.1 uncultured Clostridia bacterium | reverse complement strand
TAAAAGTTCTTCTTCAACTTCTTTTAATTCAGGTGTTATAAATCTTTCCGCATTTACAAGAGTCTGTTTTCTTATATAATAATCGGGAACCTGATCAAGAAAAGAATTGGTAACTTCAATATAATAACCGAAAACTTTATTGTAACGAATTTTTAATGTTTTAATTCCTGTTTTTTCTTTTTCGGAATTTTCTATTCCTGCAAGAACACTTTTAGCATCCGTTTGAAGAGCTCGAAGCCTATCAGCCTCTTCATTATATCCGTTTCTTATAAATCCGCCTTCTCTGATAAGGACAGGCGGTTCATCACAAATAGCTTTTGAAACAAGCTCCTGTATTTGAGGCAGTTCATTTATATTTTTATGAATATCTGAAATAAGAGTTGTTTTAAACGGCTCGATTATTTTCTTGATTTGAGCAATCACTCCAAGAGAATTTGAAAGCGTTTGAAGATCTCTTGGGCTTACTGTTCCGTAAACGATTTTTGTTGTAAGACGTTCGATGTCTCTTACATCTTTTAAAAGTCTTCTTATTTCATCTCTTGTCTGATTATCATCAAAAAGAGATTTAACAGCGTTTTGTCTTCTGATTATTTCAGCAGCATTTGCCAACGGTTTTTCGAGGCATTTTCGCATACTGCGAGCACCCATAGCGGTTAAGGTTTTGTCGAGAACACCCAAGAGCGAACCTTTCTTCTCTTTTGTTCTCATATTCTCAGTTATCTCAAGATTTCTCCAAGTTGAAGGATCCAACTCTACAAATTCTTTTCTTGAACTTACGGTAATCTTATTAAGATGACGAAGATCACAGAGCTGTGTTCTGTAAAGATAACCTAAAAGAAACCCAAATGTTTTTATGGCAAGATCGTTATCGGTGGGACACTCTTCAAATTTATCTGCCATATGATTTTTTACTGTTTCAATAAAATCTTCCTCAACAGCTTCTATTTCAGAATCTGCAATTTCTGTAAGAGTGCAGTGATTTGAGTTTCTGATATAGCTGTTAACATAGTCATTTTTAGTGCATGATGAAGATGTATATACCTCATCAGGATTAAATCTTGACAATTCACCGAGAATAGAAGGATCGTTTGAAGGATAATTATCGGAAAAGAAAACGTCTCCAGTTGAGATATCGGCAAAACAAAGAGAAAGTTTTTTTTCTTTTTCAAGGATAGCAACAATATATCTGTTTTTGGTTTCATCAAGCATGTCCGGATCGGTAACTGTTCCCGGGGTGATAGTTCTGGTAACTTCTCTGCCAGAAACTTCATTTGTTTCAGGATCCTTCATTTGCTCACAAATAGATACCTTGAATCCCTTTGATATCAGCCTTGAAATATAAGCATCGACGCTATGATACGGAACACCGCACATCGGAGCTCTTTCTTCAAGACCGCAGTCTCTGCCTGTTAAGGTAATATCGAGAGCATTCGATGCAACAATTGCGTCATCAAAAAACATTTCATAAAAATCACCGAGTCTATATAGCAGTATAGAATCATTATATTTTTCCTTCATCTGAACATACTGCTGCATCATCGGTGTCATTGTTCCCGCCATTCCGTAATTATCCTTTCTGTCGAACCTTGAATTGATTTATTTTTTTATTAGTGGCAACCGCCGCCGCAGGAAGCACAGTTGGATTTATCGCAAGAACCTGTTTCGCCTGTGATCTGGAAATTGATAATGGAATAAACATTATTTACAAGACTTTCAAATGTTTCTTTTGTCTTCATGAATTCACCCATAAGAGGATTGGACATAGCAACTTTATATGCTTCACGCATTTCATTCTGAAGTCTTTCGAATTTTTCGTTGTCTTTGTCTTCTTTTTCCATTTCGTTCATAACAGCCATTTTACGAAGATTGAATTCTCCGATCTGCATCTGAAGTTCAGAATCAGTTTCATAACGAGCTTTTACTTCTTCGTATTTTTTGAATTCTTCGCTGTCTTTGAGCATCTGGCCCATTTTTTTTGCAAGTTCGATAATTTCGTTCATTGTTTTAATCTCCTATAATATAATATTTATTTTTAATCTATTGCTTGTCCGAAAATAGCCCAATTCAAAGCTTTTTCGATAAGAATATCTTTATAAGTTCCGG
>CAJGDF010000368.1 GCA_904502105.1 uncultured Clostridia bacterium | reverse complement strand
GGTGTTGACTTTCGTCGGTTCCGTAAAAATAAGACCTTTCGATTCAAGACCCTGAACGTATTTTTTTACGCTGTTCCTGCTTCTCCCGATAGCTTTTCCGATAGTCTCGTAACTGGGATGACACTTGAAGGTTTTTCTGTCCTCGCAACGCATCAGAAACGTGTACACCAAGATCTCGCCGTCGGTGAGCCCGAGACTGAAGATTTCATTCGGCACGGGAAAGAAGTTCTGCATTTTTTGATTTTGCAAATACATCGCACAACCTCACTTTACAATCTGAATCTTTACTTCGCCACATATTCGATCGGCACGATTTCATCTTTAAGCGCTTTGTGAAACAGATCAAACGAGTTTTTGAGCACCACTGCCAATAACAGGTCCTGACATAAATCATCAACACTTGTTTCACCGAACTTTTTCCACCACTTGATTGCTTCATCAAGATCTCTCGGCATCATTTTATTAAGCATCACGTGGCGGATCAGCTCTTGCGTATAAATATAGCCACAACAGTTCATGTTGTCCGAGTTCCAAAGCAGGAGCATCGCATCAAACGCTTTTTGTTTAACCTCATCACTCTCGTATTTTCTGTCATCGTGAAAAAAGAAATCTTTGAGTCTATTGATAAATCTGATCTGAGATATTTCCTCCATTATTTACCTCTCTTTGTGTGTTCATCTACCCAACTCAAAAATTTATCCTTGGGCACGACCATCCGCTTTCCTATACGTACCGTCGGGAAATCTTTTTCGTGCATCAATTCATAGCAGGACGAAATTGCAATGCCGAGAATATCTGCGAGCTCCTGCACGTTAATGAAGTACGGAAGATCTTCGAATGTTTTGATATTTGATTTTTTCATAATAAATATTCCTTTCTTTTTGGTTTTGATTGATTTAAAAAACATTTTAATGAATCATTTTGCCACCTCATTCGTCTTCGGACTAAAAATGTCTCTATGTATACTAAACGACATGAGAAATTCAAAATGTTCCAAACGTATTTATAAATAATCAAACGATATTTCGGCAAAAGAAAAGCACGCCGAAGCGTTTTTGTGTGTGAATATAAAAATCCCGTCGATTCGAATACAGAACCGACGGGATAAAGTTATCCTCTCATATCAATAAATTTATCATGCATCTTTTTCAGCTTCTTCGTAATCGCATTGTGCGTTTTATAACCGAGCGCATCAGCAATTTCTTTATGTGTCATATGCTTCAAACGCATATCCGCAATCATTCGTTCTTCATCCGTCAGCACAGAACAGAATTCCCGATACAGTTTTTCTTCATCCTCATCTTCAACATAAACAGGGATTTCGATATTGCCGTCATCGTTTTGCAAATCGGCTTGAACCATTTCATCAAAGCATAGAAGTTGACCGATCTTTGTACGCGAGTGTTCCCAACGTCTTATGAAATCGATCTGATCGTGGTTCTCGAGTACGCTTGGATTATAATCTTCGTGCGCACGGTCTGTTTTCAAAACGCTAAGAATTTCCGGAACGCTCTGCGTAAGCAAAAGCTTTCCCATCATCGAAGCAAGCAATTCATCCGAGAACGAATCGATCACAAGCGCGATCTCTTCATCCGTAAGATCGTCAATTGTTTTTCCGTTTTGCTCGGCAAGCTTTAATGCAGACGCATACAGCTCATTTTGGAAGCTTGAGAAAACAGAATCAATGATACTTTGAAAAAGATCTTCATCCGAAGCAATTTCTGCAACAGTACCCGACACCATTTTTTCATCAGAATCCTCAAGACAGCGAAGCGGATCGTTTTTGGAGAAGTTGCGAAGAGTCTTTTTGCCGCCGAGAGCATACACCTGCTCATTCCAAGATCCTCGGAAGATCTTTGTTGCGCGGATATACAGTCGGTTCTCACTTTCGCTTGCTGTGTTAACATCGAAGGACGATACCTGCAAGCTGAAATCGTGTTTGCGGAAAAACGCCTGTAATTCTTCTGTGGTAGGCGCACCGTCTTTTTCAAGCAATGACATATCTTTGGGCATAGATTGCTCCTTTCGTTTATAGTATTTTCCCGAGCTTATGCGTTACACTGACCGCAACGCCTTGTATCTGAAGCGCTTCGGGATAGATATC
>CAJGDF010000367.1 GCA_904502105.1 uncultured Clostridia bacterium | reverse complement strand
TGGGACAGGACTTGATAAAAGTAGAAAACAGCACTCTTTATACAGAGATAGGAGACTACATTATTTTTGGTGTTAGTTGTCGCCATTCAAGTAATATTTATCTAAAAAACAGTCAAGATACTTTGGTGGAAAACGTAACTATGCACCGAGGAAAGGCTATGGGTATAGTTGCTGAAAAATGCACCAACGTAACGGTGGATAGGTTGACCGTAACTCCAAACGACGGAGAATATTGGTCGCTTAATCAGGACGCCACACATTTTATACATTGTCGTGGTTTGATCAACGTTAAAAATTGCACATTTGAAGAACAGCTCGATGATGCTATTAACGTACACGGCATATATACGAAAGTAGTTGAAAAAGACGAAAAAAGTATAGTCGTAAAATATATGCACAGAGCCTCAAAGGGCTTGAATATTTACGACGAGGGTACTACTGTACGTACTGTCAATCCTCTGTCTTGTATACCGTTGGAGGAATATAAGGTAATCAGCGTAGACGTAATAAATATAGATTACACGCGCTTGTTTATTGAAGGCGGAACTCATGGAATAGATATAGGCATGAATATTGAGGACGTTGCATGGGTGTGCGATTTGAATTTCACGAATAACTGTCTGCTTAACAACAGAGCGAGAGGTATGCTTATAGGAACAGGAGGAAGGGTAAGGATAGAAAACAATTATTTCCATACTCCCGGTCCTGCGATACTCTTTGAGAGCAGTGGTGATGTATGGTATGAATCGGGTGGAACAAATGACGTGGTTATTCATAAAAACCTGTTTTATGCCTGTAATCAAACACAAGCTTGGGGACAAGCTGCCATATCTACAAAGCCGCGTAAGGTGTTTGACGGAAGCAACTATTTTCACAAAAAAATCGAGATTTCCGAAAATCTATTTAAAGACAACTACGGGGAGCTGATATATGCTGACAACGTTGAAACGTTGATATTCAATAACAACACTTTACATGATCATAAAAAAGGAGTTGGACGGACGGTAAACGTTAAAAATCTAGTCGGTGATTGTGATGAATTAACCTCTAAAAACCAGCAATTTTCAAAATAAGATAAACAAGAGGGTTGAGCGATAGAAAATAATATGCTACAATTAAATAGGTATAATACCTAAATTTTATTTTAGAAAGGAAAAAACAATGAAAAAGCTTTTATCAATTTTTTTGGCAGTTCTGATGGTATCGTCTATGTTTATTATGGCAATACCTGCGGTTTCTGCCGAGCAAACACAACAAACAAAGTCCGCCAGAGAGGAGGCGGCAAGTAAGTGGGATGGAACTATTCCAGAAGCCAATCCCGATTGGGTTTACGCTTATGGAAGTTCTAATGCAACAGGAACAGGGGATTTTGCAGATTCTGCGTATGGTTCGGGTACAAGCGTAGCAAAACGCAGGGAAATGATCAAGAAGTGTCTTGGATTTGATGGACATGGAACTTCTACATCTCCTTTTTTACTTAAAAGTGCAGAAGATGTTGTGTTGTTGGCGGTTTATACTAATAATCAGACTAGTGGGGCGATCAACGGTTCCGGCATTAATTTTAAATTGACAGTAGATCTCGATCTTCAGGGACATGAATGGCCCGGAATAGGTTTATACGAGGGATTTGTTGACAATCAGTGCTTTAAGGGAACATTTGACGGAGACGGACACGTTATATACGATCTTAATCTTATGTCCCGCGATTCATCAGACGTTATGCAAAGCGCAGGCTTCTTTGGCTTTGTTGGAATGGGCGCCGTTATTAAGGATATTGGAATTGCAAGCGGAACAGTTAATGTAAAGAACACTACATATGTTGGCGGTCTTATCGGTGTCGTGGATAATCTTAATAACGGAAGTATTTCTAACTGCTTTAACAACGCAGATATCAATGTTATATGTGATAATACTATAAGCTCCGATGCCTATGCCAGCGGTGCTAATTTGCGTACAATGATAGTCGGTGGAGTTATTGGTACAGTGAGAAATCGCAGTACATTAACTGTACAAAATTTCAATAATCTTTCTAACAGTGGAAATATAACGGCTACGAAGATATCAGCCGATCAAGCTGTAACAATGGGTGGTGTCCTTGGAGATTCTCCATATTCTAAAACGACG
>CAJGDF010000366.1 GCA_904502105.1 uncultured Clostridia bacterium | reverse complement strand
GCCCAGAGAGCAACGTCTATCACGTTGTCGCTTTTAAGATCAAAATCCTTTGCTCGCCACATACAGAAAGAGAGCGCAAGGATCATACCGAATGTTATGATTATCGCATACCAATAAATATCAAGCTCTGTGCCGAAAAGATTGTTGATCGCGACGCGGTCAATTCGAAAATCGAATATTCCGAGTTTCGGAAATTCAATGATGTTAGTTGTTGCAGTCATTTTTTCTACCCCTATGTTTGTTTTAACATAATTATTAACGTATTGCTTTACCTTTTTCATTTCGGTAAAGTATTACACTATATTATACCTTTTTTACAATAGAAAGTCAAGAAGCATTTAATCTTTTTTTGTCAGTTTCAAAATTGTGCCACAGAAATTCCGAATTTAACAAATGCCGCAGCATCAAGGTTTTTTGTTAATCAAAAGAATTCCGTTCAAACTCTTGACATATTCTCTTTATTGTGCTAAAATAAGAAAAAAACAAACGATTGGATTCTGTAAATTGAAAAAAATCCTTATTGGGAAGATGCCGCCCAACTATGAAGAAGAGTTGGCAGAAAAACTAAAGATGTTAAGTCCTCAAAGAGCGGAATATCTTTCATGGCGTAAAATAAAAGACGATTTTGCGGTGTCTGTTTACGCATCGGCTGCGGCAGCAGAGCTTGCGGGAGAATATCTTTGTAAAAAGACCACAGATATAATATTTGACAGGGACGAAAACGGAAAGCCCTTTATCAAAGATTCAGACGATATAAATTTAAGCATATCACACTCTTATCCGTTTTATGCGGCGGCGATATCCGACAAGCCCATAGGGATAGATATAGAAAAAATAAGAGATGTAAACCCGAATATTGCAAAGCGTGCATTTACCGAAAACGAAAGGGAATATGCAGGATCAAGCAAAGAGCGTTTTTTCGAGATATGGACAAAAAAGGAAGCCTATGCGAAATTCACGGGGAACGGGCTTGCGGAAGGATTCAGATCTTTTGACGTCCTTCTCCCCCCTATTGCAGATAATCTGACATTTGAGATCAAAAACGAGGCAGCAATTGCCATTTATATTGAAGAAAACTAACAGAAAAGAGGGTAATTATGTATAACACAAAAATCGACATTTCGCATATTCCGTTCAGCAGATACGGTGCGAATCTTGCACTTTCCGCAAAACCCGCAAATGAAGAAAGAACGGAATTCAACGAACTTTATATACACCACGCAAAGCTCAGAGCTGACGGAAATACGATGTTTATATTGAAAGTAGGCCTCGGAGAACCGCAGAACTTTACTTGCGAAGCTGAACCCGATGCCGTAACGATCAAAACAGCAGACGGATCCGCAAAATTCTATATTAAAGACGATGAAACTCTTATAATAGACAGTGACGGCCTCGATCTTCGTATAGATGCCCGCTACAAATGGATATACGGCACGGAATACGGTCCCGATATGTTCCGTTTCATAATGATCCCTTACAATCTTCAGCCCACATATAAGGTTCTTACGGGTAAGGGTACTATTCTCAGAAAGCCCGATGAAAAACGTATCGCAAAGCAGGATATGGCTTTTGAATGCGTTGACGGCAAACTTCACGTTTGTCTTACTCTGTCCATAAAAGAACCCAAAGATATTCCCGAAGATATCGATACAGAGAAAGATACCGCAGAGATCAGAAAAGAATGGAATGAGTTTGCAGAGCTCATGGAAGATCTGAAGAGCGTTGATGAACAGACCGATAATTTCACACGTCTTACATGGTACAACCTCTGGTCAAGCTTTGTAAGCGCAGACGGTATATACAAGAGAGACACGATGCTCATGTCGAAAAAGAACATGAACTCCGTCTGGAGCTGGGACCACTGTTTCAATGCGCTTGCAATGGCAAGATCCAAAGATAAAGCATTTGCTAAACAGAAAGCATTCGATCAGTTTATGGCGCCGTTCGTTCTTCAGACCGAAAAAGGCGTTCTTCCCGATATGTGGAACCCCGACTGTGAGATCCGTTGGGGAACGACAAAGCCGCCTATCCACGGTTGGTGCTTCTCGAAGCTCATGGATATGTTCGAATTTGACGAAGAAGAGCTCAAGACCGTTTACACATGGCTCAAGAAATGGACCGAATGGTGG
>CAJGDF010000365.1 GCA_904502105.1 uncultured Clostridia bacterium | reverse complement strand
GAGATCGCAGAAGGCTTTACAGATGCAACTCTCGTAGGCGGCGCTTTCAACGAAGTATTCGTTTGGGGCAATATCGGTAGTAAATTCGTTGCTATTGCTATGTTCCTCTTTGCGTTCACCACTGTTCTCGGTTGGTCTCACTACGGCTCCAAGGCTTGGGAATATCTCTTCGGTGCTAAAACTACATATATCTTCCGCATTATTCACGTTATTACCGTAATCTTCGGTGCGGTTCTTACTTCTTCTCTCGCATGGGATATTTCCGACACATTCAACGGTCTTATGATGATCCCCAACTTGATCGGTGTTCTCTTTATGATTCCGCTCGTTGTAAGAATCACCAAAAACTATGTTGACCGTAGAGTTAAGAATCAGGATGTTAAACCTCTTCTTTCTTACGATCCCAACACTCAGGCTGAAGCTGAGAAAGATCTTGATAAAGAATAATATTCAATATAAAGACTCATGGGCTTTACTGAAATGCCCATGAGTTTTTTTGTTTAACCTCTTGCAATTTTTATTTTTTTCTGATAAAATTATAATAAAAGTATTTATGGGGCGATATTGTGTTTGTTGAAGAAAATGTTAAAACAAAAATAGTTGATTCATATGATGTTGCGGTCTGCGGCGGCGGTTTTGCAGGCATTTCTGCGGCACTTGCGGCAGCAAGAGAGGGTAAAAAAGTAGTTCTTTTCGAAAGACAGTTTATTCTCGGTGGTCTTGCAACCGCAGGCCTTGTAACGATCTATCTTCCGCTTTGCGACGGAATGGGCAGACAGGTCTCTTTCGGTATCGCAGAGGAGCTTTTCCGTTTATCCGTTAAACACGGTTCTGAAAGACTTTATCCCGAAAACTGGCTTGACGGTATCGGAACGAGAACCGAAAAAGATAAAAGATACGAAGTTCAGTTCAACCCTCATCTTTTTGCGATTCTTACAGAGGATCTTCTCCTGAAAGAGGGCGTTGATATCCTTTACGGCACGTATGCGGTCGGTGTTAAAACAGAAAACGGCAAGATCACCCATATTATAACAGAAAATAAATCCGGCAGACAGGCATTTGAGGTGAAGTCTGTTGTTGATGCAACGGGTGACTGCGATATCGCGCATTTTGCATCTGCTCCGACAGATACGTTCAAACAGGGCAATATCCTTGCCGCATGGTATTACACTCTCGGTAAATCAGGCTATAATATGCATATCGTCGGCTGCTGTGACGTCCCCGATTCCGAAAAAGTTGACGGCAAAGGCGCTCCGATGCTCATAAATAAGCGCTTTGGCGGTCTCGACGGCAAAGAACTTTCCGAACAGACTTGTCTTTCTCATAGGTCTACATATAATGATTTTCTTAATAAGCGTCAGGATGATCCGGACTGTGTTCCCACCTGCATCGCAACTATTCCTCAGATCAGAATGACAAGAAAGATCATAGGTGAATACATCCTTTCCGAAACCGAAGAGCATACTTATTTTGAAGATTCGATCGGTATGGTCTCAAACTGGAAAAAGCGAGGCCCCGTTTATGAGGTGCCGTTCCGAACACTGTACAGCTCCGAGGTCAAAAATCTCATTTGTGCAGGCAGATGTACGTCAGTCACCGAAACTTTGTGGGATGTTATGCGCGTTATCCCGTGCTGTGCCGTAACAGGGCAGGCGGCAGGTCTTGCGGCGGCTATGACAGATGATTTTTCAACTCTGAACGTCTCCGAGCTGCAGGAAAAACTCCGCAAAAACGGCGTTGTTATACACGAAAAAGATTTATAAAGGAGAATTATTATGAGCGAATCCAAATTTACGGGCGGTCTTTTAGGCCTTATCGGTATCAACATTTTATCCGCTATCATTACAGGCATTACCCTTGGTATTGCTGCGCCCTGGGCAGTCTGCCTTAAGCAGGAATGGATCGCAAAGCATACGATTATTGACGGCCGCAAGCTTTATTTTGACGGCACGGGCGGTCAGCTTTTCGGCAACTATATCAAATGGTTTTTATTGACCATCATCACCCTCGGCATCTACGGCTTCTGGCTCGATATAAAAATGAAACAGTGGATCGTTAAACATACGCATTTGATATAATATTTTGAGAGAGGAAAACGCTTTTCCTCTCTTTTTTCCTTTATAGTTTATTGTTATGTTG
>CAJGDF010000364.1 GCA_904502105.1 uncultured Clostridia bacterium | reverse complement strand
CCCGACTGTGAGATCCGTTGGGGAACGACAAAGCCGCCTATCCACGGTTGGTGCTTCTCGAAGCTCATGGATATGTTCGAATTTGACGAAGAAGAGCTCAAGACCGTTTACACATGGCTCAAGAAATGGACCGAATGGTGGACAATATACAGCGACTCCGACAGGGACGGCATTCCCGATTATCCGCAGGGCTGCGACAGCGGCTGGGACAACTCCACGCTGTTCGACGCAAGTTATTACGTTGAAACTCCCGACCTCCCCGCATTCCTTATCTTCCAGATGAACACTCTTTCAAGAATTGCAAAAGAGTTGAAAGACGAAGAAAACGCAAAATATTGGGAAGACGAAGCAAAAGCTATGCTTGACCGTCTTATCGAACACAGCTGGAACGGCGAACGATTTGTCGGCAAGATAAGTATCAGTCACGAACACGAAGAGAACCCGACAAGCCTTCTTTCCATGATGCCGCTCGTTCTCGGCGATATTCTCCCTAAAGAGATATCCGACAAACTTGTAGCTGTTCTCGAAAGAGACTTCCTTACAGAAAACGGTCTTGCGACCGAAATGCCGACGAGCCAGCACTACAATCCCGACGGATATTGGAGAGGACCTATCTGGGCTCCGTCCACATACCTTCTCGTTGACGGTCTTCGTAAAGGCGGTTATACCGAACTTGCAGAAACCGTTGCAAAGAGATACTGCGATATGTCCTGTCTTAAAGCAAAAGGTAACTATGAAAACTTCGATGCTCTGACAGGTAAGGGCTGGCGTGCTCCCGGTTATACATGGTCCGCAAGCGTTTACATGCTCCTCAGAGGCGAATACGATAAGAAATAACTATTTAAAAGATAAAGGTCTGCCGATAAAGCAGACCTTTATTGTCTATTTAGAAAGATTATCAAAAGGTTTCATGCAAAACCCTCTTTTTCATTTTACCACAGACAGAAATGATTATCAAGATACTTCGCCAAAAAGGACTTGCGAACTCTTGACAAATTTCAGATATTATGATATTATAAAAAAAATTACTGTAACTTGATACTATACTAAAACCATATTTCAATAATTAAAAGAAAAGAGGAAGATCATGTATAACACCGCAATTGATATTTCGCATATTCCGTTCAGCAGATACGGTGCTTATGCTACTATATCAGCAAAACCTGTAAATGAAGAACATACCGCATTTAACGAGGTTAACCTATTCTACGCAAAACGCAGAGGAGATTTAAGCCCGATATATAATGTTACCGTCGGTATTAACGAAAAACAAGAATTTATCTGTACCGCAGACCCGGGATCTGTAACAATAAAAAACGACAACGGATATGCAATATTTTATATCAGAGACGATGACTCTATAGTTATCGACAGTAACGGACTTGACCTTCATTTTGAATCGTCCCACCAATGGGCGTACGGTTCTGAATTCGGTCCCAACAAATTCTGTCTCAAAGCACCTCAAGGTACATTTGCAACAACATATGTTCTTTCCGGTAAAGCAACATTTCTCCTTTACCCCCCGTCAAACAAACCATTAAAAAGGGATATGAACATTGAATGCATTGACGGTAAATTACATCTTTGTCTGACGATGAGCTTAAAACAGCCAAAAGACCTGCCAGATCCTATAGATACAGAAAAGGATATTGCAGACATCAAAAAGGAATGGGAAACCTTTGCTGCACAGATGCAGGATCTGAAGAGTGTTGATAAAAAAACAGATGAATTCACTCTTCTCACATGGTATAACATCTGGTCAAGCTTTGTAAGAGCTGACGATGTATACAAGAGAGACTCCATGCTTATGTCCAAAAAGGGAATGAGTTCGGTTTGGAGCTGGGACCACTGTTTTAACGCTCTTGCAATGGCACATTGTAAGGACAAAGCTTTTGCAAAACAAAAGGCATTCGATCAGTTTGCGGCTCCGTTCTGGATCCAGGCAGAAAAAGGCATCCTTCCCGACATGTGGAATCCTGACGAAAGAACAGGATGGGGAATAACGAAGCCGCCTATCCACGGTTGGTGCTTCTCGAAGCTCATGGATATGTTCGAATTTGACGAAGAAGAGCTCAAGACCGTTTACACATGGCTCAAGAAATGGACCGAATGGTGGACAATATACAGCGACACCGACCTTGACGGT
>CAJGDF010000363.1 GCA_904502105.1 uncultured Clostridia bacterium | reverse complement strand
CAAAAACCGCACTTTCAATCGGTGCCAACACTTTTCAGTATTTTTCCAGAAATCCAAGAGGCAGCAAGGCTCGTCCGCTTGACCTTAACGATATTGAAAAATATAAAAAAACCGCTGAAGAAAACGGTATTTTAACAGTTCTTTGCCATGCTCCGTATACGATGAATGCATGCTCTTCAAATCCCGGTCTTCGTGACCTTGCCCGTGAAATGATGGCAGACGATCTTTCCCGTCTTTCCCATATCCCCGGTGCAATGTATAATTTTCATCCCGGAAGTCATACGGGGCAGGGTACAGATATCGGTATCGATCAGATCGTTGAAACATTAAATGCCGTTCTTTCTCCCGAGATCACAACGCCTGTACTGCTTGAAACAATGGCAGGTAAGGGTTCGGAGGTCGGCGGCCGTTTTGAAGAGATCGTTAAAATAATCGAAAAAACAACTCTTTCGGATAAAATGGGCGTATGCCTTGATACATGTCATATTCGCGATGGCGGATACGATATCTCTGAAAATCTCGATGCGGTAATAGATGAGTTTGATAAGATCATCGGTCTTGACAGACTTCATGCTATACATCTTAACGACAGTATGAACCCTGTCGGAAGCCACAAAGACAGACATCAGAAGCTCGGCGAGGGAACACTCGGTATTGAAACGATAAAAGCCGTTATAAATCATCCGAAACTGCGTGATCTTCCGTTCTTCCTCGAAACTCCCAACGAGCTTGACGGTTATGCGAAGGAGATAGCTCTTCTGAAGTCTCTTCGTGAAGATAACTAAACAATGTTAGATATAAAAATTTGAATATAAAGGGGTCTTTTTATTATGATGTACATTATTGACAGCGCTAATCTCGAAAAGATCAGAGAATGCGTTGAATTTTATCCTGTTGCAGGTGTAACAACCAACCCGACAATTATTTCAAGAGAAAAAACAGATTTTATTACTCTTATTAAAAGTATCCGTGAAATTATCGGACCCGATAGAATGTTCCATATTCAGACAACCGCTCTCGATGCTGATCAGATCGTTAAAGAAGCGGTAGCCCTCAAGGAGATTGTCGGCGGCAATTTCTATATCAAGATTCCTGTCGGTCCCGAAGGACTCAAAGCTACAATGGCTCTCAAAAAAATGGGTATCAAGGTTACCGAAACCGCTATCTTTACTCAGCAGCAGGCTATGCTTGCGGCTATTGCAGGCGCTGACTTCGTTGCTCCTTACGTAAACAGACTTGACAATATCGTTTCTGACGGTGTTCATGTTGTTGGTGAGATCGTTGAAATGTTCAAACAGCATAATATCAATTCAAAAGTTCTTGCCGCAAGCTTCAAAACTGTTGAACAGGTACACAAGATCGCAATGGTAGGCGGTCATGCGGTAACTATCAATGCCGATCTTTTCCAGACTCTTACATATCATCCCCTCACTCAGTATGCTATCGACGATTTCATCGTTGACTGGGAATCCTGCTACGGTAAAGTTGATATTATGCAGCTTATCGAACAGAGCAAATAATCCGATATAAAATAAAAGCCGATAGATTTTATGCACCTCCAAAGTGTTGAACCTTGGGGGTGCATATTTATCGGCTTATTTGTTTATTCTGCTTTTGCTTTAACCTTTTCTTTTTCTTTGTCCTTTTCCTTCTCTTTTTCTTTCTTTTCGGAAGAGTCAATAGAATCTATTATATTCGTGAATTTTTCAGCAACAGCCTTTTCTGAATTTGCTGTTATTGCTGAACTGAGAATAAAATCCTCAACAAATATCTCATTGTCGGACGGACCGCAGAAATTTGTTGCTTTCTTTATCGCACCAAGAAGAGATCTTTCCTGCTCCTCGCAAAAATGATCATAAACATCTTCAATGGGATATTTCTGCGTTTGACATTCAATTATTTTCATAACAACGTTTATCGGCATAACCTGCTTTAAAATGCAGATAATAAGCAGATATGCAAGATGTATTTTTGAATATCTTTTCTTTACGGGCGGAGGTACAAGACCGAGCTTTACGTAGTTGTTTATTATAGAAGGGGTTATTGTCTTGTTTTCTTCATCATAAAATACACCGAGATATTTTTCCATAAGAGCTATTACCTGATCCATATAAAGCTCTATTTCGGGAAGCTCGTTCCAACGCGGT
>CAJGDF010000362.1 GCA_904502105.1 uncultured Clostridia bacterium | reverse complement strand
GTAACTTAAACACAAAGCTATTAGCTTAGCTCTTAAATATGCGGGGCCTTCGGGTCCCGCATATTAGTATATTTTCGGGGATAGGTGTAATTCCTTACCGGTGGTAAAAGTCCACTAACTTTCACGCTCTGCGCGTAAAGCCGAACGGGTGAAATTCCCGTACCGACGGTCAAAGTCCGGATGAGAGAAAACAAAGTTTTACGCATATAGCGTTATGTCCCCGTATAGATTTATTCTATGCGGGAATTTTTGTTTTTCTCCGCAATATTATTTAGAAATATCTTTAGTATTCGGGAGTAAAGACTATGAAACGTACTTCAAAAGCTGTTTCAAACAGAGAACATATCAAAATGTTGTGTGCCGCAGGACTTTTTGCGGCTCTCGCCTACGTATGCTGTGTCCTTTTCCATTTCAAAGCAGGATTTCTGACTTTTGACCTTAAAGATGCCGTTATGGCTGTAGGCGGAATGATACTCGGCCCCGTTTACGGTATCGCTATGGCAATTTTAGTTGCTGTGATTGAGGCTGTGACCATCAGTTCTACCGAATTTTACGGTTTTATCATGAATGCACTGTCAAGCTGTACTTTCGTCGGAATTTCAAGCCTTATTTACACAAAACGCCGTACTCTTCCCTTCGCTGTGACGGGAATCATGGTTGCTTCTGTTTTAACCGTCGGTGTAATGATGCTCGCTAATCTGTTTATCACGCCTTTCTACATGGGCGTATCCCGAAGCGACGTTGCCGCAATGATACCCTCGCTGCTTCTGCCCTTTAATCTTACGAAATCAATATTCAACTCCGCTGTTGTGTTTATCATATATAAGCCTATAATCACCGCGATGAGAAGCTCCGGCTTTATCACCTCGGCAAATAATAGCAAAATGTTAAAGAAGTCCGGTAAGCTCAGTATTATTATCACAGCAGCTGCTCTCGCAGTTGCCGCTGCCGCACTTATATTCTTCTTTGTAAAGCTTAACGGTTCATTCTCCTTCGGTAAATAAAAACCACATTTCCCGCAAGAATTTTTTGAGATTTTTGCGGGAGATTTTTTATTTTTGCCCGTCTAATAGATGAAAAACAAAAACGAATCACAGAAAGGACGTGAAATTTATGAAGAAAAAGCTTATAGTTTCCGTTACCGCTTTTATTATGACAGTTACACTTGCCATAGGCGTCAACGCGATTTATGCAGGTAGTCTTTATTTTGACGACGCTATGGATGATATGGCATATGACAACATTGACGCTGTCTATGAAGACGGTTATATGTTCGGTGTCAGCGAAGGTATATTTGCACCCGATAATAACGTAACCTTTGCAGAGCTTGTAACCGTGATGTACCGACTTGCAGGAACCCCGAAAGTTGAAGAAGTATCCGGGTCTGCGGACAAATGGTATCACACCGAAATGACCTGGGGGAAGAGTATAGGTTTGATAGATCACGCCGAGGATCTTCCCGAAGAAATTGTCACAAGAGAAGATACAGTAAAAATGCTCTACAACGTCGCGGTACTCATGGAGGCGGACGTCAGTGCGGCAGAAGACTTAAGTGTGCTGGACTGGTTCCATGACAGTAACGATATTTCCCCTGATGCTACCGAGGCTTGGTGCTACGTTATAAAGAACAAGATCATTCTCGGTGACGGATGGGCGCATCTGATGGTGAATGATACGCTTACACGTGAGCAGTTGTCTTATATAATTGCCCGCAGTTCTTACCGTATCGGTGTTAATCTGAGAAATTCCGAGCTTTGGAATATTCCTAAGGGTGAAACAGAGATTACAGAACAACCTGAAGACAGTGCCGTTACAGTATTCTCCGTAGATAGAATCTCTAACAGATACCTTATCGAAAACGAAAAGGGTGAGTATATCTGTACTACCGCTGAAGACAGTCCCACTGACACTAACATATGGGGGAACTGTCCTTATGTATACGGCACGATTCCCTGCTATGGAGGGGTCTATATTCACGGTATACCATTTCCTGAGTTTTCGTTTTCGATTCCCGATTCGAATAAGTTTACAATTACACCCTTGTATCAGGGAGTTGTGGAATTTAGTTTCAATGGTCTCCGCATTGAAGGATATGGAATTGAGAAAATCACCTACGAGGGAAACACCGTAACCGTCTACGGAAGACGTGCCGCTATT
>CAJGDF010000361.1 GCA_904502105.1 uncultured Clostridia bacterium | reverse complement strand
ACCGTCAGCGGCAGAGATCTTATAGACGGACTGCCCTTGAACCTCACGATATCTTCGGACGAGGTATATATAGCATTAAAGGATTCGCTTGAGGGCATTGTTGATGCGATAAAGGCAACGCTTGAGAGAGTTGACCCCGAGCTTGCGGCAGACATAATTCAGAACGGAATAATTCTTATCGGGGGCGGATCACAGCTTCCCGGATGGTCGGAATATATTTATAAAGAGACAGGTGTTTCAACGGAGGTTGCCGTCAACGCGCTCGACTGTATAGCTATCGGTGCGGGCAGAGCGGCGAATATGCTGGACAAGCTGAAGAAAGCATCGACCATCGAATAAAAACTCAACACAACACACAACGGAGGTGGCAATATGCGCGATTTTTTCCGCGGAAAATTTTTCATCACGCTCGTTTTCATCGCGTCGTTCCTTGCCGGGATCATGCTTAACATGCTTCTGGACGGCGGAGTCACCGCTCCGAGAGATCTTATCGGCTTTATAGCAACGCCGTTTGCCTCTTTCGGAACATGGGTAAAAAACGGAATCACTGACACTATCGACACTTTTGCGGAGTATTCCGAGCTGCAAAAGGAAAACGAAGAATTAAAAAAGCAGATCGCAAAGCTTGAAACGGCGCTTGCAGACACGTATACAAACGAAGTTGAAATAGAGCGTCTTAAAAATATAGTTAACGTTATCGAAACATCTCCGGATCTTCAGTTCGTTGCGGCGGACGTTGTTTCGGCATCGGCAGACGGCTACGGCTCAACATTTTCCGTTAACAAAGGAACGCTTGACGGCATAAAGCTCAATTCGGTCGTTGTTTCATGCGACGGACTTGTTGGCAAGGTTACGGATATAGGCTTTAACTGGGCGACGGTGACGGCTATCACAGACCCGTCGATGTCCGTTGGCGCAACCGTAAAAAGAAGCGAAGCCACGGGCGTTACGGAGGGGACTGTTTCCCTGCGAGCAAAAGGACTTCTCAGGCTTTCATACATCACGGCTGATGCCTCGGTTATAAGAGGCGACGTTATTTTTACATCAGGGCTTGGCGGCGTGTTCCCTGCGGGAATACTTATCGGCAGAGTGACGGATGTTGAATCTGAAGAAAACGGTCTTGCTCAGAATGCGACGGTCGAACCGGCGGCAAGCCTTGACGGGCTTCGCAGGGTATACATAACGAACGGAGCGTGGACGGGCGAATGAGAAAAAGAATTATAGGCTATTCGCTTGTTTTCATACTGTTTTTTATAGCGGATGCGGTTTTTGTGCCGTTCAGGCTGTTCGGCGTGGGGCCGTCTTTTCTCCTTTCGGCAACCGTATGCATAGCAATGGTTGAAAAAGAAAGGTTCGGAGCGATCTACGGGCTTGTTTTCGGTCTTTTTCTTGATTTTGCATCGGCGGCGGTCTTCGGAGTAAATGCGCTGTCGTTTATGATAATCGGATTCATTATCGGGATCACTGTTTATCAGAAGATCGCAGTATCCTTTGTCGGTGCATTCTTTTTAACATCGGTCTCGACCGTTGTTTCATGCTGTATAATCGCGTGTGCATACACGTTTTTTACATCGGCAAGCATAGCGGATGTTTTTCTGTACATCTGTATTCCAAAAATAATTCTTACGGTGCCGACCGTTATCGTAACATACCCCATAATCAAGTTCATGGGCAAACGCTTTGCTCTCCATGAAGAAAGAGAGGGCATATGGTAACGAAGCCGTCAAGAGTGATCGTTATAATGTCGATCTTCCTTATTATAATAGGTATATTTATTCTTCAGATGATAAAGCTTCAGCTTATTGAGGGCGAAGAATATCTTCAGGCATCGAAAAACAGCGTTATAAGAAAAACGTCTGTTGAATCATCACGCGGAGAGATACTTGACAGACACTGCAGCCCGATCGTTCAGAGCTCATCGGTAATGACCGTTGAATTTGACCGAAGCATAATAAAGGATCTGAACGGAACGATCGACAAGGTAATCAGCATTTTTGAAAAATGCGGAGAAGAGTATAACGACACGTTTCCCATTTCAAAAACAGAGCCTTACAGATACGATGATGCCTTTTTCGAATCAAAATCGAAAACAGATGCCTTTTCAAAATGGTTAAAGAACAAGCGTATAAAGCCGAACATAACCGCAGAAGACGCATT
>CAJGDF010000360.1 GCA_904502105.1 uncultured Clostridia bacterium | reverse complement strand
GCTCAATGATAAGATCCAACGCACCATTCACATATATTCCGCAACATGCTGAGGAATAAGAAGATGATGAACTTCCTGTTATAACCGTGTTTCCGCTGATTGCAATGTCAATGTCTCCATTTGCCAAAATAGGACCGCCGTTGTAAGAATCCAACAGCAAGGTTCTTGTGCTGGAATCATAGCTCCAACCTGTGCCGGACTTACTTTCGTCGCTGCTAAAAGACGTTCCATCCACAGTAATTGTATACCCCGCAGCGCAGACTGACAGCGAGAGCAGGGAAGCGATGACAGCTAACACAAGGAGAAGAGAAACCGTACGATTTAAAATTCTCATAATATGTAAACCCTTTTCTTTAAATTCGAGATGTTTGAACTACATTCTATATAATTTTATCATATACAAGATAGAATTTCAAGTACTTTTTGATTTTTTCCTTATTTAACATTAAAATGTAAAAAAATATTGTAAAAATGGAGATTTTATGGTAAAATGTAAAATGAAAAAGTTTATGCAAAGGTCATCTTGGTGCTATGGAAAAATATATCAAAAAAAGAAATATTGTGATTTTTTTAACAATAGGGCTTACTGTCTTTATATTGACGTTTTTTGCGATATACTTGCTTGGGAAAGAGAACACAAAAAGCCGAGTTCCAAAATATGATTTTATATTTCATGAGGTTGATTTTGACACGGATATTTTGTCAGATCCCGAGTATTTGGCTCTGGATCGGAGCGTCTCGCTCAAGCTCGGAAATCAGACCGTTACAATTGATGACGGTTATCGATCCGAAAACGGCACGATTGAATTCATGCTTAAATACTTGAATTGTATTGTTGCCGGAGACTATAATAGCTACAAGAATTTTTTTAGCAAGCTTTATTTTGAAACCGAGAACGTACCTGAAATCTTTACAATGCAACGCGTCTATGAGATTACTGTAGAATATATTAGTGAAACAGCGGTCACAGAATCAAATAAAAATTATACGGAATACAGATTATCGCTCGACTATAAAATAAATAGAAACAATGGAACACTCAGAAACGATATGGGCAGCGATTGTATCAGAACGCAATATTTTCTGATAACGGATCGCGAAGGATCTCTGATGATTGATACTATTAAATCATTTGATATAGTTGATGACGTTCCGATCGAAATAGACTTCGTCGGAGTGTACGTTGCCTGTGCAGTATTATTTATTGTTGCAATCATCGTTTTGGCTGTTATGAAGAAAAAACGCTCTGCAAAAGGTTCATCGGGTAATCAAACCTAAACCCGTATTTCTTCTCAAAAGCCTTCCCTATATTATACAAAATTTGCATTTTGTATAATGAGATGTGTATCAAAATGAGGGGACCCTACCTTTTTAGCGCGTATTATGACATGCCATGTACTTTCGTCGAGTTGCTTCTCCGCCTCTTATATGTCTTTCTTCTTTATGAAGATCGAGAATTTTTCTGACCGATTCGTACAAAGAAACGTTTTGTGTTTTTAATGCACCCGTTACGTCCTTATGTACCGTGCTTTTGCTTATCCCGAACTGCTTTGCGGCATCTCTTACTGTTGTACCGGTTTTTACTATGTACTCTCCAATTATTTCACATCTTGTCTTAGATTTGTTCATGGCGTACCTCAATTTTGTTGGTTTACGCCAATATATGAAAATAAAACGTAATTTATATCCGAGGTCGACGCTATGATTAAGAAAGAAACGGAAAAATTTGCTTCTTCAAATGTTTTTGAAGGTATGACGTCCATATCTTCCCTTTTGAATTGCAAATGCGATAACGATAGGAAAATAATAAAAATTTTGTATAATGAGAAAAAGATTTCTTCCAAAAGGCGCGAATTTGACTTTTTGAGGCATAAGTCGGAGGAATTTGGATTTGAGCTTGAAACGGTTTCCCTTGAAGAGATCGAAAAATATACCATAGGATCCTCGCATGGCGGCGTTATTGCGTTCTGCTCTGACCGAACCTTAAAGGAACTTACTCCCGATTGTGTAGTTGACGACGGTTTTTATTTCATGCTCGAAGGCATTGAGGATCCATATAATTTCGGCTATTCCCTGCGCTCCTTATACGCAGCGGGTGTAAACGGTATTATTCTGCCCGAAAGAAACTGGATGGGAGCTGCGGGAGTTGTTGCAAGAGCTTCTGCCGG
>CAJGDF010000359.1 GCA_904502105.1 uncultured Clostridia bacterium | reverse complement strand
CTTGATAGGCATGTCGAAGTGGCAGGAAAGTCCGGAACATCGGGCAGTAGCTTTGACCGATATTTCGTTGGATACACTCCGGAAATTTTGGGCGGTGTTTGGTTCGGATACGAATACCCCAAAAATCTTGAGGTGTTTGGAGGAAATCTTTCAGTGTATATTTGGGATGAAGTAATGAGCGAAATATATGCCAAAACCGAGTACGGGCGCAAGACGCATTTTTCAGTGCCTGATACGGTACAGAAGCTGACCTATGATTCAGCATATTCCATTGAGTCCGAAAACGGTTCGGAGGAATTAAAGCAAGAAGGTTGGTTCAAGGTCTCATAAAAAAAGCAGATGAATCATATACTGTGTTGATCGATATCGATCAACACAGTTTTTTAGAGGTTTCATAATGTCAACAAAAAAATCACTCTTCACAAATATTTCTTTAATATGCGGAATCGCATCTGCCGCAATTACCGTATTGATATTTTTTATATCGGGAAGTCCCTTTGATATGCTTCATAAAGTCGATCTCGGCAACACGCTTCCTCCAATATGGGTGTGGGGAATATCGAGTGCCGTATTCAGCTTTTTGTCGGGATATGCCGCAGGAATACTGATAGGAAATATGTGGTGTGGCAAAATTGTAGGGAACAACGAAATATCAGCCTACAGAGGGCTGATATGCTTTGTGGCGCTTATCTTTTTAAGCAATTTACATTACCCGCTTTTTTTCGTTGCAGAAAGATTTCTTATATCGCTCACGGTCGCATTGTTAGCTATTGTTTGCGCGATCGTTTGCGCTGTCTTTTGGGCAAAGCCGTCTCCGCTGTCAAGCGTTATCATATCCGTGTATGCTCTTTGGATGATCTACGTGTCATTCGTAAATATATGCTTAATAATAAAGATATAACTCGCAAATAACTTGTCAAATAACAAAATATTTACAAAAATAACTATTGACAAAAAAAGAATAATGTTGTATAATTTATAATAGTTATTAATATATTTTGGAGGATGTTTCAATGAAATCCATTAGACTTATATCTCTCTTGCTTGCACTTCTTGTACTTGGATGTGTTTTTGTTGCATGCGATACCAATGATTATGCAAGTATCGAGCTTCCCGAGAGACCTTTTTACGATATAACTGTTTCTTTTCAGATCAAGGATAACACCGGTAAAACTATTTTTGATGCTGTAAATTATAACTACAAAGGTCATGAAGATCCTACCATCCTCAATATCATCAGCGACTACGTTGTTATTGAAGAGGACTATAAGTTCACAGTTGATAAGAATAACATTCTTGTTTCTATCGGTGGTTACAAAGCTAACACCTCTAAGGGTGACTACTGGGCATTCATGAAGGGAACCGGTCACGACGTTCAGGCTATTCTCAAGGATGAGAACCAGCAGAAAAAGAAGTTTATCGACGGCAAAATGAGCGAATACGTTGTTAAGGACGGCGATTCCTTCACTGTTGTTCTCGTTAAGGCAAAGTAATTCTAACAATTAAACCTACCTTTTTTCAGAAAGGTAGGTTTCTTGTTTAAGATAAGAGAGGAATTAAAATTATGCTTATTTCAATTACAGGAAAGCTTGGCAGCGGAAAATCAACTATCTGCAACATTTTAAAAGAAAGATACGGCTACGAAATATATAGCACCGGAACCATAAACCGTGAATTCGCAAGAAGACTCGGCATCTCTACTCTTGAGCTTAATGAAAGACTCAAGGAAGATCCCGCGCTCGACAAAGAGATCGACGGCACAGTAACAAAGCTTTCGATTGAAAAGAAGGACGAGAAGCTGATATTTGACTCGAGAATGGCTTGGCATTTTGCAAAGGACACATTCAAGATCTTCCTCACGATCGATCCTATGGAAGCTGCAACCAGAGTTATGAAGAATCAAAGAGGCGCTGAGGAGCACTACGAAACAGTTGAGGACGCCTGCGAAGGTCTTCTCAAGAGGGGCAGTGTTGAGCGCGAAAGATTTATTCAGATATACGGTGTTGACTATTTTGACCACAACAATTTTGATCTTATAGTAGATACCACTTCCCGCACTCCCGATGAGATCGTTGCTATCATTATCGAAAATTACGAAAGCTACGTCAAGGACAAGACTGCTTATATTTCTCCCAAGGAGTTTTAATACAGATGAAATCTAAGGTTTATT
>CAJGDF010000358.1 GCA_904502105.1 uncultured Clostridia bacterium | reverse complement strand
GGGTCTGTGTATGAAATTGCAACTTGTGTATCTTCGACATTTAGCGAAGATTTGTAATCAACGTATTTAGTAACGTCTTCGGTTGTTCCATCAGTGTAGTATGCAGTTACAACCATTCCATCTGTTGCAAAATAATTTGTTAAAGCGTAGCCGCCGTTTTTATAAATTTGTGCTGTAAAATGAGTTCTTGTTGGTGGCGTTGTTATTTCAATATGGTCAACTGCAGGGCGAACCCAGACGTTGAAAGTATTGGCTTTTGTTTTTACTGTTTCGCCGTTTTTGTTCTTTAAAGTAAGCTGTTCAACAAGGGTAAACGTTCCAATTTCGTTCCAAGTATGGATAATGGTTGAAGTTGCGCTTCCAAGTATTCCTGATTCACTTTTTATAAGTTTTTTGTTTTCTGCATTGCGAATAACGTATGATTTTTCAACGTAATAGCCGTCTTTTATCTGTTTTGAAAAAAGAGGCATATAATTAAATTCAAAGGTTGAAGTTTTGCCATATTCTGCCCACATGTTCCACGTGTCATAGCCAGCAGGCATCATTGGATTTTGTTCAACAAATTCAAGACAAAATCCATCGTCTGTAATTGGCGCAAAAATAACAGTTCCGCTTAATTCCAACAAATCAAGAGCATTCTTTTCTTCTGCTGTGTCATAAGCGATATTGTTTACAACAAGAGTTACATTATCTTTATAATCCGCCCATGCTTTTTTTGGAATATTCATAATGCCATGTGTGCCTGTGGTGGCAACTGCACTGTTAGGAGAAAGTTGAACAAGAGGATTAACCATTGCATATTCATCAAGAGATCTAATATAATCCACTTTATCAGTAATAAACGAACCATATTTGATGGTGATCCCACTTGACACACCTGTACCTGCAAATATATTTGCACCGCCTTTTGCGTATAGTGTGCCCAATATAATGTTTGCTTTACCTCCGCTTTCAATATTTACTACTTCATCACGAATAAGTTTGAATTTCCTGCTTTCCAAAACTTGACCGCTGCCTCGACCATAGAGAACACCTCCGTTCATAACGAATTCGCCTCCGTTTTTAACATTAACGGCAGTACCCCAAATTTGCTGATATGCATTACCAGCGAACATGTTTCCGCCATCAAATGTTGTATTATAACCATATTCTTTGGTACCTTCTGGATCTAACTGACCAGTCATCAAATATTGTTCTTTGGAACGACCTGCTTCTATGGTACCTCCGTTGAGCGTCAGTGTACCCTCAACATCAAAAATGTTGCGAGTGGAGTAAGTAACACCATAATACACCGAATAGCCTACCATATAGCTGTCATAATGAATATTACCTTGGTTGCTTGTATCGTTAATTGTTAACGAAGCGCCGGAGGTAATTTTAAACAAAGTTTTTACACTACCGGTATAACTTCCAGAGTAAAAGCCACTGATATATTTGTATGAATAATCTGACTTATCATTAACCTCAATAGTGTAACCATTTAAATACAAAGATTTATTGCCAACAATTTGAACAGAATTAATTGGAAGAAAGCTGTGCAAATCACTATGATTACTATAATGTGATGGGGTTATTTTTTCTTCAGATTCTTCGTAAATATCATCTGTCAATATTATGGTAATAGGCGTTGTTCCGCTGTCCCATTCGAGAACGTTTACAAGCTCGCCCCAAGTGGATACCTTGTAGCTTGTTTCTGTTGCCGCAATTGTCGGAATTGCAGAAAAGGGAACTATTCCTGCAACCATTATCATCGCAAGCAGCATGCTTAAAATTCGTTTTTTCATAGTCTTGTTCCTCCTGTTTAGGATTTGTTGATGTCCGACAGTATCGAAGCCATTTACTCCCGCTGCCGAACAACCGAGAGAACCTTCAATGGACGTCACTTGTTTTAGTTTACTGTCAATCGCAGCCACCGCCTTTCGTTTTACAAACAGCGATGCCGTCCAGCAATTCCATCAAAACCGGTTCGATACCATCTGACCAAGTATAATCGGTATAGATTACCATTTGACCTGGTAAGACGTGTGTCGTTCCGTTGTTATCTTCCAATTCAAGATGAAAGAATGCATAGCGTATCGGATTTTCACTTCTGCGCTGCAGGTGGATGTATTTTCCGTTCTGTTGGCATTGATAACTGACGGTTGATACCCCTTCACCCTCGGAGATCGTATCCATCAGCTTC
>CAJGDF010000357.1 GCA_904502105.1 uncultured Clostridia bacterium | reverse complement strand
GTGATCTTTGAAAATTTAATATATATTTTTAAAAAATAGGGTTGGGATTATTTTAAAAAATAGGTGATTTGGGGATTAGTTTGAAAATGTAGGTAGATAAATTGGGTTGGGTATATTTATATCCAAAATTAATTATTATCATATAGTACGCCCGTGAGGTTGGTTTTTATTTTTATAAAGTTCCCTTGCGATGCTCTTTAGTAAATTAATAATAAAAAAGAAAATTAAAACAAAGGAGAAGAATAATGGTCAGCAATGCTATAAATCGTGGAGATGTATTTCTCGCTAATTTAGGCTTCGATGGTAGTAGCCGTCAAGGAGGAAAAAGACCTGTAGTGATTATTTCTAATCAAATGTGCAATATCAACAGTCCCATAGTTTCAGTAGTTAGCTTGACAACATCCAAAACAAAAGCTAATCTTCCTACGCATATAAAACTTTTGGCACGTGAAACAGGATTGCGATATGATTCTATTTGTCTTTGCGAACAGCCTATGTCTATTTCAAAAAGCAGTTTGGTTGAATATATTACTAGGTTAGGC
Source organism: uncultured Clostridia bacterium (assembly GCA_904502105.1). GTDB lineage: Bacteria > Bacillota > Clostridia > Oscillospirales > UBA644 > HGM12619. Next base: position 1,640 of record CAJGDF010000357.1, on the reverse strand, counting down.
TTTGACCATATGAGAAAGGTTGACGATGGTCTTAGGTGTCAACTGTGTCTTTGAGGAGTGATAGTATGCGTAGTATAAAAAAGAAAATATGTCGAGATAAATTCGGCTAGGAGACTTAATTACAGTTCTAAACACGGAAAAGGAAAAAATCAATAGTTAATTCATATATAGACTATAACAAAAAATAAATTAAAGAAATATTAAGAAAGTAGGAAAAGAAAAATGACAAACAAAAACGTAATTGAAATCATCGACAGACTTATGAACCCCGAATCTGATAAAGTGGTTTATTCTGCAAGCGAAGTCTTTACTGCCGTCGTTCACGGGTATTATTACATTAAATCCGGAAAGAAAGGAAAAAACGCCGCTAAATTTTTGAACAAAATCTTCAAGGTTCTCAAAAATGGTGATATGGAATACGAAAAGAATTACTCGGAAACGAAATACGGTATTCCTTTTAATGAATGGATTTGGGGAAAGATGTCGGCAGACGCACTTTGCATTATAAAATCTATGTTTGACGAAGAATACTATGCTTCTCAGGTTTCTAAGATGTGTATGAACGAGAATTATGACAAGAATCTTCTTGAACACTATTTGTATTGGCTTGATGAAGAAGAGCTGAAATCTGTATTTGAGGGTATTATCACTTTCAAATATAATTTTGACGCATTCATAAGCGACAATGAGTTCGAGGCTATGATAGATGAACTTAAAGAATGTTCTAACATCGTTATAGAAAACTCTCCTTATTATATGATGAAATACGATGAGCATATGGAAAATATTAGCACAACCTTGGATTTCTGCTTTGAGTACCTGTGCAGGGAAACTATTATCGATATTATTTGTCGCCATATCGACATTGATCCTTTAGGGCTTGCATGTATGATTAAAGCATTCAGATATTCTGACTCTCATACAGCGGCAGCATATACTAGTATGGCTCTTCATCTCGCCCGTGAATGGGACCTGGATGTTTTTAATCCGTTCATTACAGATACGAGCAAAATCTGTCAGGCAGACTGCGATGCTAATAACCGTACAGTAATTCATAGAAATAAGCGTGGAAAGGTTGCTATTATATAAGGGGCTACTAATCCGTAAAATAAATTATTAAAAATATTAATAACATAAAAAATAAAAATTATTTATAATGAAAGGAAATTAAAAATTATGGCAAATTGGACTTTTAATTCTAACGATTACACCGCGAGAGAGTTCGCACCTATCCCTGAGGGAGACCACCGCGTAAGAATCAACAAGGTTGTGGAAAAACTCTTTAATAATGGAAATGAGGGCTTTGAGATAACGTTTGACGTTAACGGGTACAACAGTAAATTGTGGTACTACCTTGTTCTTGACCCCTCGGAGCGTCAGAAAACCAACCAGCGCCTTGGAATGTTCTTTGATTCCTTTGGTATCAAGGATTACGACCTGTCTCACTTTGATAGTTGGGTGGGGAATGATGGCGCTGTTCGTGTAAGGCACAGTTCGTATAATGGAAGTATAAGGGCACAGGTAGCATTTTGCTTGAATCGTAAGCAGCAGGATAAGCTTCCTAAGTGGCAGGACAATCAGGTGAACCGTAATGTTTTCTCTGTCGAAGCTCATAATACTCACCCGACACCTCCTCATAG
>CAJGDF010000356.1 GCA_904502105.1 uncultured Clostridia bacterium | reverse complement strand
GTCGATACTACCCGATTCTTTTACAAAGTCAACATCAAAAACTTCAGGTTCCGTTGAGCCGCAAGCCGTTGCAAAAATAGAAAGAAACATCGCAACAATAAGAATTTTCGCTATTTTTTTCATAATAAACCACCTCTTAATTTTGTTCAGTATAACATAAATCAGAATGTTTGTCAATAAAATAAGTCCCAAGAAATTCTTGGGACTTAAATATTTATTTTGAACCAAAGATAGCGTCCAAACCGCGTTTTGCCGGAGCAACATATTCTTCAATAAATTCAGAAATCGAACCTTCATTCGATTCAAGATATTCGGAAACAGATTTAGACTGATTTGCCCAATCAGACAAAATATTAGACATACCGTAATGAAAATAGTTATATGAAGAATTGAAGTACATCTGATAATAAACTTGAGAATCTCTTTCATCAAAGAAATATGCCTTACTCATAAAATCGATGACAGAATCCATTGTCGGATATTCATCGAAAGGCTCATAAAGCGCATCTATAGCCTTAGCAGCAGCCTCGGGATTGTTTGAAGCACGAGAAAAAGCGATACAGTTCTGAATATTTGAATAATATCCGAAAATATAACCGGGTTCAACATCCGGTCCGTGCGGCCAGCTAAGAATACCGTAGTTATCCATTTCACGTGCAATTCGGCCACCCACACCAATTATTTCGGTAGACTTCAAAGCACCCATGACGGTTGTTCCTGATATCAAACTATCTACAGCATTACCTGTGGAGTTTATAGTATGACTGTTAGGACCTGACAATATCTCAACGCATCTCTGCATTGCCTTCATTGTTTCGGGAGTGTATAGACCTGAAATATATTTTCCGGAAGAGTTTTTAACAAAATAAGAATTTCCGTTTGAAAGGGCAAACATACTTCCGAAATCTCCGAAACCGGATGTAATGGAATAATGCTTGACCTCACCGCTCTCTTCGACATAATACCTTCCGAGACATTCCTCAAAAACATCCCATGTCCACTGTTTGTTTTCAATATAATCTCTGGGGTCGGTTTCACCGAGAGAGGCAATAAGATTTTCGTTAACAACAATAGGCGTTCTGACATAAACAGAAACGTCAGGCCAATACAGAGGTGTGACACCGTATACATCATCCTCAAAGGCCACAACTTCAAGCATATTACTGTAGCCCCATTTTTCTTCGTTGCGATAATCGATATAATCTCCAAGTTCAGAAAGGCCTATAAGCATACCTCCTGTTCTTGCAATATCCGCCCATATATCAGAAACACCCATTACAACATCGGAAACGAAGGTACCGGAAACAGCTGCCGTAAAATATTCGCCCGCACTTCCGGTGTCATAAATCATTTCAAAATTGCAGTTAAGGTTTGATTCAACATCTTTCAAACGTTGAGCAGCCATATCAGCAAACACGGTGTCTATTTCATAACCAAGACAAATAGTATCGGCAGACTGATCACTGGGAATATAAACTTTATAAACTATATTTGCACCTTCAAGGTCGACAGGACCGGTGTTTCCGGTGAAATCAACATCAAAGACTTCCTTTTCGGGAGTTCCGCAAGCTGATGTAAAAACAGAAACAAGCATGATAAGAAATAAAAATCCGGCAATTTTTCTCATAACAAAACACGCCCTTTATTTTTATTATATCACAGTATTATTGCTTTTGTCAAGAAAAAACAAGTTCCGAGAAAAACTTCCCGGAACCTGATTATGTTAAAACAAAATTATTATTCGCCCCAAACAGCTTCGATACCTCTCTTGGAAGGAGCGATATCCTCATCGATAAACGTCTGAACACTGTCAACAACGGATTCGATGTATGCTGTGGGAGTTTGTCCGTTATTCAACCATCCGCCGAGAGTATCACACGCAGGGGACGTAAAATAAGAACACTGAGTGTTTAAGAACATATCATAATAAATATCGGCATCACGGCGGTCGAAGAAGAATGTTCTGTACAAAAACTCTTTTATTGAATCATCATCGGGATATTCCTCAAAGGGTTCGTAAATAGCACTCAAAGCTATCGCAGATGCCTCGATGTTGGGAGAGAAACGGGAAAGAACGATCGCTCTTTCAAGCACGATATGCTGTGTTGCAATAAAACCGGGAGCGACATCGGGACCTGAAGGCCAGGGAAGAACGCCGAAATTGGGCAGTTCTTTGGCTACTCTGTT
>CAJGDF010000355.1 GCA_904502105.1 uncultured Clostridia bacterium | reverse complement strand
TGCTTACCAAAAAGGCTTTTGCAATTTCATCAAGTGAAAGAACCCTATTGTTTTCCAGCTCATCGGAAATATAATCAGCCACCTGAAGTGTAAAATCATCAGAGCTTGAATATGAGATCTTAGTTTTCGCGGATGAAAGTAAAACTAGTATTTGTACGATAATAGCGGAAAGATACTGTTCTCGCGCTTTCCCCGAAAGATTATCGAGAAACGCAAGTCCAGATAAAATGCGGGAAAACTCGTCAGAACAAACTTCCGTAATTGATGCACAGCATTCGTTCGACGGAAAAAGTGCCTCGACAAATTGAAAAACAGAAACACTTACACCGCTTTTTGCAAATGAAAAATGATATATTTCGTTGTTTTCACTGTCATTAACTTTAAGGCTATATAGTGTCAGCGGTTTAATAACGAAGAAGGATCCCGAAGTGAAAGTTACACAAGTTCCCTCGCAAATCATGCACCCATCACCTGATTTCACGTAGAATATCTCGTATTTATCACTGCATACACTATCATTTTCCGTTGCTTGACAATTACAAAATTGCTGATATTCTACTGTGTTTTCACATATCTTTTTCACAGTTTTTCCTCCCTTCACTAAAAATGCGCAAACTTTTACTTATACATTCTATCACAAACGAGCAATTTTTGCAATAGTTTTTTAAAATATTTAATAGAAAGGCGGTCGCAAAAAGCAACCGCCAAAAGATGTTTATTTTGTTTTAATTATATTATCTCTGAAAGTGCAGCAATATCATCCTTAGTCGTAGCAAATGAGGTTGCAAATCTTACAGCACACTTATCAGCGTCTATGCGCTCCCAAAAACAGAAGCGACATTTTTTGCTTATTCTTTCCATCTGCTCATTTGTAAGAATAATAAACTGCTGATTTGTTGGAGAATCAATAAAGAATTTATATCCTCGTCCTGCAAACAACGCCTTCATCTCCTCTGCCCTATCAATAGCATTTTTGCTGATTTCAAAATAGAGTCCATCGGTAAACAAGGTCTCAAACTGCACTCCAAGAAGCCTTCCTTTTGCAAGCATAGCGCCATGCTGCTTCGTCAAACTGTGAAAACGCTCCGGAGTATTCCCTTTTGCGAAAACGATCGCCTCTCCACAAAGCGCACCAACTTTTGTTCCTCCGATATAAAATACATGGCATAGTTTTGCAATATCAGGCAGCGTTACGTCTGTATTACGGCTCATAAGGCCATAGCCTAGTCTAGCGCCATCGAGAAATAGTTTTAGACCATACTTATCTGCAACGCGACGAAGATCTGTAAGCTCTTTTTTCGTGTAAAGTGTACCATACTCCGTAGGATGAGAAATGTAAATCATTCCGGGAACAACCATCATTCCGTTATTTTCATCTCCAAGAAACGTTTCCAGGTAATCAGCAACCGTATCAGCAGAAATCTTTCCGTTTTCCACCAAAAGCTCAATTACCTTATGCCCCGTATATTCGATAGCGCCTACCTCGTGCAAGCTGATATGCCCAGTCTTTGGAGCTATAACCCCCTCAAATGGCTTTAACATAGTGGCAATAACAGTTTTGTTAGCCTGTGTGCCTCCCGTAAGGAAAAACACCTCGGATTCAGGCGACTGACAAGCTTCAAGAATAAGATTTTTTGCATTTTCAGTATGTACGTCATTTCCGTATCCGGAAAGCATTTCAGAATTAGTATCAATAAGCGAAACTCAAATAAACGGATTTATAATGATCTGATGGAACTGGTTGCTAAAAAAAATAAGTAAAAAATTATAATATTGTGGAAAGGGGGAATACAATTGCAGGCTACACAAACTTTTTCAATGCAGGCACAGCAAGTCAGACGGAAAAAGGAAAATGTCAGCCGCAGTGGTCACGGAAATGGCAGTAACCATGCCGGCAGAAATACAAACGGTACACCCAGAAAACCGGTTTTGTATATCTACGACAGAGTGACAACCAAAGGTTCCAAAGAACGGGAAATGCAGTATCGTTTTGGCAGTGCTTACCAAAGAAACTACGTTCCGAGAGCCCCCCGATCCAAACAAACTACTGCACGTAGTACCTCCCAGCCACACAACAGTAGCGGTTATACGCAGAGAAATACGGTGCGGAATACCACATTTGCCAATACAAGAGAATTTTATTCAGGTGGTGTCGCAGCCAAAAAACGAAACAAACTGATTATTGATGAT
>CAJGDF010000354.1 GCA_904502105.1 uncultured Clostridia bacterium | reverse complement strand
TCAACGATGGTCTGAGCTTCAAATACAGAGATACCTGCCTTGTTGCATTCAGCAACAACAGCTTCTCTTCTTCTTTTACTTAAAGACATAGGAAAACAGTCACGGCTAACAGCTACGATACCTGTTTTTACGTTAGGAATATTTATCATAACGATCATTCTCCTTATAATGAATTATTTTTTTGTTTATCAAGATAACTTTGCAACAGAACAGCCGCAGCAGCACTGTCGATAAGACCTCTTTGTTTTTTTGAATTCTTCTCATTTTCATGAAGAAGCTTTGATGCGATAACTGTGGTATACATTTCGCTTAAAAGCTCAACCTCGAGTCCGCATTCATCTTTAAGACGAACTGCAAACGCCTTTACACGTTCAGCCATATCACTTTCACGCATATCGGTACGGAGAGGAAGGCCCATAATTATTTTTCCGGGCTTTACTGTTGATATCACGTTCAAAAGAGCCGCAAGCATTTTATCTTCGTTTCTGGACGGAAGATGCTCAAGAGGCGTGGCAATCGTTCCCATTATATCGGAAACGGCAAGCCCTGTACGTGAAAGCCCATAGTCAACTGCTAATATCTTCATTATTTATATTCGGGGAGCCAACCCTTATGAGCAACGATAAGGTCGTCACACATAGCTCTGATATCATCGATGGAAAGTTCTGCGGCAGTATGGGGATCCATCATAGCTGCCTGATAGATAAAGTCCTTCTTTTTGGTAACAGCAGCCTCAATAGTGAGAAGCTGAACATTGATATTTGTTCTGTTCATGGCAGCACACTGTTCTGGAAGAGCGCCGACATAGCAAGGATTGATACCGTTTCTGTCAACCATACAAGGAACTTCAACACACGCATTTGACGGGAGATTGGTAATAAGACCTGTATTGAGAACATTACCGTGAATTCTGTAGGGAACGTCTGTTTCCATAGCATTAATAATATAGGAAGCAAATTCGCCTGTCTTGTTATGTTCGATATCCTTATTATTGGTAAGGTCTTCTCTCATCTTCTTCCAGCCTTCGATCTGATTTACACAGCGGCGGGGATATTCATCGAGAGGAATATTGTAACGTTCGATGAGTTCGGGATACTTATTCTTGATAAAATACGGCATATATTCGGAGTTATGCTCGGAAGATTCGGTTACATAATAGCCGAATTTTTTCATAATATCAAGTCTTACAAGGTCCCATTTGCAATGCTCGTTGATATAGGCTTCATCGCTTGCGCGTTCTTTTAACATCGGATAGAGATCGTTGCCGTCGAGGTCGGTAATCTCGTAAAGCCATGCCTGGTGGTTGATACCTGCGATCTTCCATCTTACGTTGGGATACTGTTCACCGAAGCCGAGTTCATTAACAAGACCTCTCGCACAACCCTGAACACTGTGGCAAAGACCTACAGTGGGGACTTCTGTATGACGCTGCATAGCGCCGGAAAGCATAGCCATGGGGTTTGTGTAGTTAATAAAGAGTGCATCTTTGTGAGCATATTTTTTAATATCCTCTGCAATGTCAAACATTACGGGGATAGTTCTGAGCGCACGGAAAATACCGCCTATACCGAGAGTGTCGGCAATAGTCTGACGGAGACCGTATTTCTTGGGAATCTCAAAGTCTGTAATGGTACACGGATCATATCCGCCAACCTGTATAGCGTTAACGATATATTTTGCACCCTTGAGAGCTTCCGCACGGTCAAGAGTTGCGGTAATAGTTGCGTTTGCTTTATATTTTTCATTAAGGTTGGATATCATTCTGTAGCTGTCGTCAAGACGGACAGGGTCGATATCGTAAAGCGCAACTTCCAAACCGTTAAGCTCGGGAGTGAGGAAGCAGTCACCTATTACGTTTTTTGCAAAAACAGTGCTGCCTGCACCTATAAATGTAAGCTTAGGCATAAAATGTTCCTCCGCTTTCTTTATATTTCAATTAAGCGTTTTCTTCGATATAATCAACAACATCGCCGACAGTTTTCATTTCCTGCGCAACATCGTCGGGAATGGAAAGGTTATACTGCTCTTCAAGCATCATAAGCATATCAACGATATCGAGGGAGTCTGCACCGAGGTCGTCGATAATATTTGTATCTCTTGTTACAGATTCAACAGGCAATTCAAATTTTTCAGAGATCATTGCCGCAACTTTTTCAAAATACATATTAATTTCTCCTTAAAGTAAAATGAAATAAT
>CAJGDF010000353.1 GCA_904502105.1 uncultured Clostridia bacterium | reverse complement strand
GATATTCTCCCCCTCTTCAAAAAATACAATATCACAACTTTCTGCGCACCGCCCACAATGTACAGATTTTTCATCAAAGAAGATCTTTCAAAATACGATCTTTCTTCTATCAAATATGCAACCACTGCAGGCGAAGCGCTTAACCCTGAAGTATTCAACCAGTTCAAAAAAGCAACCGGCTTAACGATCATGGAAGGCTTCGGTCAGACAGAAACCACCCTTTCCATCGCAAACTTTGTCGGTTCAACACCGAAGATCGGTTCTATGGGTCGTCCGAGCCCGCTTTACGATGTTGTCCTGCTTGATGCCGACGGCAATGAATGTAAGACAGGTGACGTTGGTGAAATTTGTATCAGAACAAAAGACAACGTTCCCTGCGGCCTCTTTATCGGCTATTACCTCGACGAAGAAAAGACAAACGATGCATGGCACGACGGTTATTATCACACCGGTGACCAGGCAACGATGGACGAAGACGGATATCTTTGGTATGTCGGCCGTATCGACGACGTTATCAAATCTTCCGGCTACCGCATCGGTCCCTTCGAGATCGAAAGCGTTATCATGGAACTCCCGTACGTTCTCGAATGCGCTGTTACTCCCGTTCCCGATGAGGTTCGCGGTCAGATCGTTAAAGCGACCATTGTTTTAACAAAAGGCACAGTCGGCACGGACGCGCTCAAGAAAGAAGTTCAGGAATACGTTAAGACACACACCGCACCTTACAAATACCCGAGAATCGTCGAATTTGTTGACGAACTCCCGAAAACTATCAGCGGTAAGGTAAGACGTGTCGAGATCCGCAAAAAAGATCTTCAGAAATAAGCATAAATTAAGAGATAGGATTTTTAGTCCTATCTCTTTTTTACACAAAAACTCAATGCTCCGTTGAATATAATGAAGATTTACATCGCTAGACATTTCAGAAATATTTTGTTATACTATATACAATGGTACCGGAATTCATATTTAAGGAGCGAAATTATGAACGAAACAATGGGTCAAATTATCCGCAGGCTTAGAAAAGAACGTAATCTTACCCAGGAAGAGCTTGCGGAACAGTTGAATATCACCTATCAGGCAGTCAGCCGATGGGAAAGCGGAACCGGAATGCCGGATATATCGCAGATCGTGCCGCTTTCAAATGTTTTCGGTGTAACGACGGATGTTCTGTTCGGCAAAGATGGAACGAATGGCGAAGAAGCTGTCGAATCGTTCATCCGAGCTACGGAAAAGAAAATCTGTAATCCCCCGGAAGGTGTCGACAGTTTCGCATGGCAAAAAGAATGTACTGAGGATGTACAAAAAATGCTTGAAGTGTATCCGAATAATTATGAGCTTTTAGCTTATTCATTGGGACATATCTGCGGTCTGTTGGACGAATACAGATACAGCGATGAAATGAAAGATAAAACCGAAGAGATACAAAAGTGGGAAAACGAGTTTATACGTCAAGCTAATGTGATTCTCAATCATTGCACAGACAGCCGTTATCTCAATGAGGCAAATAAATGGATGGCAGTTCTTTACAAAGATATGGGCAATTACGTGAAAATGCTGGAATACGCGGAAAAGATCACAGTATTTGATCCGTATGCAGAAGGCGGAGACTTGCAAGCCGAAGCACTTAATCTTCTCGGTAGAAAGGATGAAGGCCGTCGGGAAAGAGCAAAGAACATTTATAATGCGCTCGAATACCTTCAAGATCAACTTTTTATGATTGGTAAATCATGGAGAGTAGAAGGTAAATTTGAAGAGGCTTATGCTTGCCATAGGCTCTACCCTGACATCTACGAGCTAATAATAGGTAAAAATGAGAATGAAATGCCTTTAAGTGTCATGCAATATGATTATATGCACTGTGCGATTATTTGCATGAACATGAATCGCCATGATGAAGCAATGGATTGGCTCGAAAAAATGGTTAAACATGAACGTATTAAGGCAAAAAACTTTAATGTAATAACAGAAACGAAAATACCGTATCTGTATGGCAAAACAAAGCGCTTTTCTGCGAATTCATATAACAGAAAAGATACGTTTCTGCCGCACTTCGCATATGATGTTTTTGATCCGATCCGTGAAAATGAGCGTTTCAAGGCTATTCTCGCAGACGCAGAAGCTTTTGAACAAGGAAATTGAAAAACATTTTAATGTAAAAATACGATAACGATATACAAAAATCCCCACCGAAAATCGGTGGGGAT
>CAJGDF010000352.1 GCA_904502105.1 uncultured Clostridia bacterium | reverse complement strand
CTTGGATTTGTGTTTCCGTATGAATATTCCAATACTACCTATGATGACCTACTTACCCAAGATAAGCTGGATGAAGTTGCAACGTATATTTCTGAGCATTCGGGAGAAGATTTTGTCGACAGTAAAAGCGTAACGTGGGCTGAAGGAAGGTTTAAATTCGTTGTTCAATATCAAATTATAATAGAACAGGCTCAATAATTTTTTAGAAAGGAGTGAGTGATATGCGCAAAGTTAATAAGAATATTACGAGAATCGTGGCTATATTGCTCGCTCTTGTTATGCTTTCGGCGTGTGCTCTTTCAGGAACTTTGGCGAAGTATATTACTAAAAAAGACGGAAAAGCGACTGTTGGATTCATTCCGTTTGGTGTTACCATTAACCCCGGTACTGATCTTAATACTCAATATGATACTTCCGCTCGAGACGGTATTGTTGAAATTAAAGTGAATACCGGTAGTTCTAAATTGATCGCCCCCGGTACGAGAGGCGCGCTTGCTTACTTTGAGGTAACGAGCACCAATTTGCCTTGGTATATTGATATCGACGGTACTATTTCGATAGGCGACGGTTACAAGGCTTCGAGTGAGCTTATTCTCAATGAAAACGGTAAGCCTATAGATTATTTCCCGATAATTATTTATCTTTATAGATACGATTGGAGCAATAGCGCTAATGGTGGACGTGGCGGATACGTGGAATCCACAGTAAAGCCTGTTAATGTTGCGCATTCGGTTTGTCGTCTCGCCCCGAATGCTCCTAAGGGTATGACTACGGTAAAAAATGAGGATGATTTCCCGGAGTGGGATGGATTATACCGTATGTCGCTGACTTCTGAAAATAGATCGATCGGCGTTGCTCGATTGCAAGAAAAGTTGAATGATGATGATAATAAATCCTTGAATGGTGCTTTCGACGATGAGGGAACTAATAACACCGGTAACGCTGCGGGAACGAAAAGTATTTTCGTTGTTGAGTGGTGCTGGCCGTATAAGAGTGATAATAAAAATGTCGTAGATTATAAGCAAGAAAACGAAGCTAACAATACAAAACCTACTTCTGAAAGAGGATTTTTGGAATATTATCATTACCAAACCCCCGAGCTTGATGCTCAGATCGGTGAGGCTATGATAAAGAGCCCCGAATTGTTTAATATCAGTCTTGACTTGACTGCAAAGGTATCTCAGGCTACCGCCGCGAGATCATAAGAATATTTCAAAAAGCAAAAAGCGGCATTCGCCGCTTTTTGTTTTTTTTATTGCGGATGTTTTTAAAAAATAACAAATATACTTTAAACTATTGATTTTTTAGGAAAACTGTGATATAATTGTTATGTATCTTGGAATTTTTCTTTAAAAGGAAGGTTACAATATGAGAAAATCAGTTAAAATTATTATTGCTATAGTTTCGGTAATGATCTGCTTGTTGGTAATACTGAGTATGACTCTTTCGGGTACTGTGGCGAAATACGTTTCTCCCAGTGTGGATTGTTCCGATTCTGCCCGTGTGGCTAAATGGGGTGTTACCATTGACACATATAGCGATCTCGTTTCTTCTTACACAAAGGACAACGTAATCGTTTTTCAGGCAAGCGGCGGTACTCAGGACAAGATAATTGCTCCCGGAACCAGAGGAAGTCTTATTGGCTTTGAGGTTAAGGGTAAAGCTGAGGTTTCCTACGCTGTTGATATAGTTGACGAAAGTGTTAGTTTTTCCTTTGGCGATGGCTACAATGCTTCTTCTAAACTTCTTGTGGATGAGGATAACGAGGAATTTTATCAGTCAAAACGAGTGCTTAGTTATGCACGTGAAGTCGCTGATGAGCTGGTGCGTAAATTTTTTACATTAGAAAAAAAGGGTCAAATAGACGAAGACACTCTTCGTAAAATCAGCTCTTGGGTGCATAAATTTAATATGGAGCTAGCGCCTGCCAAGTTTAACGCTACCGCTGCGCAGAGCTATAAAATATCAAGTAGTGATGCTGCTAAGATTCGTGAAACAGTTAACGATTTCATTAGTACTCTAAGAAACTACACAGATATTTTTACAAAATATAATGTGGATGAAAAAGCATTGTTTGATCAGCTTCTTGCCGCAGAGACCAAAAAGTTTAAAGAAAGCCGTTTGTCTAAAACACCAAGAACTTATTAAGCTATGATATATAAAAAGAGCAGTGTCTTAAGTGGATGCTGTTCTTTTTATTTTTAAATTCTGCAG
>CAJGDF010000351.1 GCA_904502105.1 uncultured Clostridia bacterium | reverse complement strand
TGTTCTAACCCCGGATCCGACAACGATTCTACAGATGTTGCAACTTGTGGCCACAACTCTTGCGTGAGACTTAAAGACGGACGCGATGTTGTTATTTATCACGGACATATGGACGGTAAAAAAGAATCTATTTGTATAGAGGAAATCTCTTATCCTCCTGTTCCTCACAGACCTCCCGCTTATTTCGAAATATAATTTGAAAAGGACAAACTATCTTAATCGGGTAATTTGTCCTTTTATATTTGTTGTTTGTAAACTTTTTGAAAATTTTACAGAAAAATGAAACCTTTACTTATGCTTTTTACATTTAGTAGTGTAAAACAAATTATACGATGTAAATTGTTTAAGGATAAAATGTTCGGGAGATCTGTTGATGAAGTCCGAAAATAAAATTGCAGGGGCCTTGTTTGAACAATTTCATAAACCGCTTATCCTTTACTGCATAAATAAAGGATTGACCAAAACGGAAGCTGAAGACGTCGTTTCGGAAGTGTTCTGCAGGTTTTTGGAAAAGTATGATCGTTTAAAAGACCTCGACAATAATCAACAAAAAAAATGGCTGTATTCAGCCGCAAACAATATCTTTTATGATGAGATCAGATACAAAAAGCGTAATCTTGCCGATTCCGATTCTGATGAGATTGAACATATTGCAAAAGACAGTAATGAAGTTGACGATCTTATAGAAGATCAGGCATTTGAACAAATGAAGATCCAATTCGAAAACGAATTGACTGAAAATGAAAAGTTGGCTTTTCGGATAGCATATGATTTAAGCTCAGGATTGACTTATAAGGAATTACAAACAAAGTACGGCTTACCGATTCCAACATTGAAAACGAAAACAAAACGGATTCGGGATAAATCAACAAACATCTTGTTAAAGATACTAAAAAAATAATTTAGTGAATAAGGAAGTGAATGTGATTATATGAAAAAGCACGATCTTAAGTCAAGTGTATTGAAAAAAACGGCTGATTCCCTTATGAACGAACTGAATAAAGCAGATGATGAGATAGATTGGGAATATGTTAAATTATGCGAAGAAATATTGGCGAATTTTACGAAGTATAAAAAGCCGTCAAGGCTTGAAAAACGTCGTCGTATTAAAGAAATATTGAAGAGGGTAGGGGCTGAAAAAAGAACCTCACCAAATCCTATATTCAAGCCCGCATTTGCAGCATTGACGGCATGTTTCGTTTTGTTATTTTCATGCGTTACTTTTTATGTGACCGCTCAGATATATAAAAATAACAGTATAACTTATGTGTATAACGGAAAAAAAACAACTCATTGGTCTCTTGATTCTTTATTGAAAACAGAAAATTTAGATCTGTTTTACCCACAGGAATTTGCTTATGGTGCTAAAATATCGCAGGTTCGCAGGGATGATTCCGGTCATACGGTTTTTATCTTTGATGATTCACGGTTGACTTTTGATGTGTGCCATAATTGTACGGATGATTCTTCTCAAAATGATAATTCCGGGAGTGTGGATTTTTTTAATATGTTAAGATCTGCTGACAGCTCACAGCTGTGCTTTTCGATAAATAATGATTTTTACACCATAACGTGTGATTCGAATGAACAGTTGTTGAAAATGTTTGAAAGCTTTAATTTTGAATGGTAAATTTTTATATAATTATAGAAAGGATGATAAAATCATGAAAAAAACAGTTGCTTTATTGCTGATGCTTACGCTTCTATTAACAGTATTTGTTGGTTGCGCACCCGATGAAAAACCCGAAAAAGAAACAGAAAACAACTCTCAAGTTGAGGCCGATATTGAAAATACACCCGAAACAGTTCCGGAGCCCGAGATCGAACCCGAACAACCCGTTGAACCCGAATCCGAACCGGAAACTGTGACCGAGGATGAAGCTGAAACGGAACCCGTTGACGAAGATTTCTTTTGGCCGGGTGACGGGGCGAGAGGCGAAGATGATGAAGATTCCGAGGCTTGGGAAAATATGCAGTGGTATTCCGGAGAGGGATCTATCCCGAGTGAAAACGATGGTCATTTTGTAAGCCTTTGGCCCGATGAGTTGCCTGAAGCAGACAGAGCTGAACGTTTATTTCACTGTAACTTGGGTGAAATTTCCGCATGGCTTCGAGCCTTGTTTTTATATGATTTTCCCGACCCCGAAGATTATTTTAACCGCATGGATCAAGCAACATATATAGGAGCAATAGATACATTTTATTTGAATATGCGTAATGCGGAT
>CAJGDF010000350.1 GCA_904502105.1 uncultured Clostridia bacterium | reverse complement strand
GATACTGTTGTTGATGGGGTAGGATGAAACGATTTTTTTGCCCGGTACGTCATAAAGTATGTGCGACGTGAAAGCAACTACTGTTGAAGTATAATCGCATTTTGGCTTGATATTTACTTGCTCTGATACGTTCCATACACTAAGGTCTGTAGAATACTCTGCGAGCATCGGCAAGGTCTGTGCGCCGACTTCTCTTGTTATTTTGTCACCGCTGAAGAATTCTATTTCAACGCTGTCGCATTCGATAACTTCGCCGAAATCAACTCTCAGGCAGCCGCCGCATATTCTGCGGTTATCGTCAAGGTAATACATGCTCTGTGCATCGTAGAATGTGTCATCCTTGCCGTCAAACATATTGGCGGCTTCGCATCCGCGCAGTTTGTAATGCTTTTGGTTAAAGAAAGCGTCTCTTGCCGCTTTGACTTGCGGAATCTTTGTTTCGCCTGAACGGAGAATACTGCGCTTTTCAAGACAGTCGTTTGTGATGGAAAACATTGCTGTTTCGTACATCTTTTCACCGTTTTCAGGTCTTATGGTTTTGCTGCTGAGACTTCCGAGCAGGGTAGGTGCCTTTTCTCTTATATCTGTTTTTTCAGTGTGGCAGAAAGGAGTTTCGTTACCATTCTTGAGAAGTGTGATTTCAGCATCTTCTGATGTGAGTATTTTCACTTCAACAGGTGTGCCGTCTTTGTCCTCACGGATGATTTCGTATTCACAGCCCCTGAGCATCGGCTCTGCTTCATCAATGGCTGCAATCTCAATCAGCGTTGCTCTGAAAGGCATCAGCTCAATTTCAACCGTATCACCGCGGCTGAAAAATCCAAGGTGTTTTTCGTAAGGATGATGAATGTTGACAGCTACATTCTTATCGGTTTTAATTCCTGTTTCTTCACCGATTTTAACGGTTATGGTCTTTGTTTCCCAGGAATTATTGCCTGTTGATATAAACTTTTTTGTGTCACTGCCGCGTGTGACGGCGTTTGCACCGTAGCTTTCGGGCAGAATCTTGCCGTCAACAAGTATTGCGGCATTTCTTGCGTGCAGGTTATAAATTCTTGCAAGTTTAGGTAATTCATCGTCACGCATAAGCCAGGGGTTACCGTAAATCTCCGGTGCGAGGATAAGAGAGCGGTTGAATGCCTGATATATCAGTTCGTCCTCGAAATAATCAATTGATGATGATATGCATACGCCGTGGTCTTCTGCAAGGCGTTCGAGATTATCTGTATGACCTCTTGTGAACATAAATGCTCTTGAGTGCATCGCTGTGTTGTTGTTGCACGAGAGCACGTCAACGTATGTTTCTGTGCCGTTCCAGAGATATGTTGTTATGTGTTTTTCTGCTTCGTAGAATTCGAGCCTGTGGTTGAGAACAACAAGGTCGGGTGAATATTTGCGGCACTCCTTGAGCATATCTGCAAATACGCCGGCTTTTTCAGGTCTGAGATGTCCGCAAACACCGTCGAGCTTGAACAGTGCGAAGTTGTGGTCACGGCAGAGGTGAACAAAGAAATCAAAGCGTTCCTTTTCTTCTTCGGGTGTGTTACCGTAGCCGTCAGGGCTGCCCCACAGACCCATGCGAATTCCGAGCTCATTGGCTTTTGCAACAACGTTTGAGTATTCTTCGGGGTACTGGCTTTTGAATTTTTCGCCGTCGAGGTTGCCGTAGCCTTCGCTGGCGCCGTCAAAGTTGCCGGCATCCCAAGCATAAATTTTGATTTGCATACCGTAAGTATCTTTAAGGTATTTGAAAAAATCAAGATTTATAAGTGTATGCTCTTCGGTAGAACCTTCGTTTGTGTTGTTAATCCATGAGAAATACTGCGCAATAGAGGGCGTCCTGTTGTCAGCGCCTGCATCGTGTGCTGTCTTGTTCATATACCGTTCTCCTAAAGTTTGATAGTTATATTATATCTTTGTATACATTTAATTTCAAGTATAATAAGAATTTGATTTTTGTCGCTGATTGTGATATATTTTATTTCAGCGAGGTGTTGAAGAAATGGAAAAAGACCGTTTTGAAAAACAGCTTGAGTTTATTCTCGAGGCTGATAAAGAGAAGAATATTTTCCGTCAGACACATCTGACAGGGTATATAAGAAGCGAGAACGATGCCGAGCATGCGTGGCATATGGCAATGATGATTTATCTGCTGCGTGAGTATGCCAACGAAGAGTTTGACGTAGCAAAAGCAATGATGATGGCGCTTATCCACGATATAGTCGAAATTG
>CAJGDF010000349.1 GCA_904502105.1 uncultured Clostridia bacterium | reverse complement strand
TACGATGGTGTGATATAATAAATTAACCGATAAATAGGAATTTGACAGTGAGGATTTTTTCTAAAATCAACACATTATACAAATCTTGTTGTTCCGTTTATTTCTTGCGGTTGGTATAATAGTGTCACAACAAAACAACCAAAAGGAGAAACAAAATGAACACAGACAAAATTTATGCAGAATCCATCGCAAAGGAGTACGCTCCTCAGGACAATTCCAAAATCATTGCACTTCGCAAGCTTGATACAAAGGCAAAGCTGCCCGCAACCATCTTTACTTACGCTTGGGGCATTGTTTCCGCACTTATATTTGGCACGGGAATGTGCCTCGGTATGCAGGTTATCGGCAGCGGTATTACCGGTATGGTGATTGGCATTGTCGTTGGAATTATCGGTATGATTGGATGCGGTGTGAACTATCCTATCTACAAGAAAATTCTTGAAAATGGCAAGAAAAAGTATGCTTTTGAAATCGTACAGCTTGCAAAAGAGATCAGCGAGGAAAAATAAGCATTAACGGAGGTTGGTCTTGTGAACAAAAACGAAAGTAAATACTTTAATACAGCGATCAGAATGGACGAAGCCCTCATTACATTGCTTGAAAAGAAGGACTTTGAATATATCACCGTTAAGGAGATATGCGATACTGCCGGCGTAAACCGTTCTACCTTTTACCTACATTATGAAAACACCTCGGATTTATTAAAGGAAACTACACGTTATATCATTGACAAACACCTCGCATATTACGAGATAGACAAGGAACGAATATCTCTCCAATTTGAATCTTGTAGGCGTGAGGATCTTTTGTTTATTACAGACGAGTATCTTACGCCATATTTGACATTTATCAAGGATAATCAGCGTTTGTTTAAGGTGTCTATCAAGCAGTTTAATTCGATGCATATGGACGAAGTTTACAACAAAATGTTTGAGCATATCTTTAGCCCTATACTTGTTCGCTATTGCGTTCCCGAAGCGGAACGCGAATACGTGATCAAATTCTATCTAACCGGTGTATTTGCGATTATTATGGAATGGCTTAGCAAGAATTGCCACGACGAGATTGAAACACTTATTAAAATCATAACAGATTGTATTATGGGAGAGAGGCCTATCAGTGTATAGAGGTCTAAAGTTTGCTATTGCAAGCCTATTGTTTAAATCTTTGAATGATTGAATTTTAGCGTTGAGTATTGATGTTTTTGGCGAAAAACAAATAGTTTACATGAGGGTGGCTGATGTCACCCTTTTTTGTGCTTTACAAATTATGAGATATATGATATAATGTAAGTGATAAGAGAGTGTATATATTTTTTACGAAGAATAATTTCAAATTTGAGGTGATTTAAGTGATTGACATTTCAAGCTGGATGGATAGTTTTTTACAAATGCTTGAGGACACATTTGGAGATCGAATATGGTTTGTCGGACTACAAGGCAGTTACGGTCGTGGCGAGGCAACAGAATCGAGCGACATTGATACGGTTGTAATCCTCGACAAGCTTGATGACGAGGACATACGCAGATACAAGGAAATGTTAGATACCCTGCTCCACAGAGAGCTTGTATGCGGATTTATTTCCGGTAAGAATGAGATACTCAACTGGGATGCGGCTGATCTGTTCCAGTTCTATCACGACACAACCGCAATAAAGGGGAGTCTTGACGAGCTGAAAAACATGATTGACAACGAGGCGGTAGACAGAGCAATCAAGATAGGCGTGTGCAATCTATATCACAGTTGCGTATATAATATGCTACGCGAAAATGATGAGGTAGTATTGAGATGCCTATACAAAACAGCATCCTTTATCGTACAGGCAATTTGCTTTAAGCAGACAGGAAAATACTACCGTCACCAGAGTGAGCTACTGCAAAACGCAGAGGCGGATGAGGTGGCTATTATCAATACATTTATGAAAATGAAAGGCAGCGCAGAAACCGACCTTAATAAATCGGCAGAACAATTATTCAACTGGTGCAAGAAGTGGATCAATCTACTTTAACCAAGAATAACGAAGAATGACTGATGAATAATTGTCTATAAAAAGAGGTAAATTTTGAAAAACGTAATACACATTTTTGGTGCGGCAGGATCGGGTACTACAACCTTGGGCCGTAAAATATGCGAGGAGCTTGGCTACAAGCATATGGACACCGATGACTACTATTGGTTGCCCACCGAGCCAAGGTTTACAAAAAAGCGTTCTCCCGAGGAACGTATAGAACTTAT
>CAJGDF010000348.1 GCA_904502105.1 uncultured Clostridia bacterium | reverse complement strand
CGCATCTGTTATTTCTCTTGATGCAGACGGAAAACCGTATTTCTCAGCTTATGATCCCAACGGAATTAAAGCTATGGATGCATGTATCAGATTTTATAATGAAACATGTAAGGATTTTATTTCCAAAAGCGCTGCTACCGGAGCCGGTCATGATGGTATGGCAAGAAGATTTTCTACAGGTGAAGCTTCAATGGCCGCAATTTATACCGGTTATATTTACGGTAGAGATGCGATAGTTGCTCAGGAGCTTTATGACTTCGGTATTCTTTCCTGGCCTCACGGACCGGACGTTGAACCCGGATATACTTTCGGTGTAATCGAAAATATTTATTCTGCGGTTGCAATTCCTATAACATCTCCCGAACCTACGTATACGGCGTTCTTGCTGAATGCTCTTTATGAACCGCTTGAAGGTTATGAAAACCGTCAGACTGTTCAGGAGTATATGACGCATAACTATTTCTTTGATGAAAGAGATGCCAAGGTATTCTTTGATATGTACGATAACTGTATTTATAATTATTATCATTGGTTTGGTGCAGGCGAGATCGTAAACTATATCGGTTTTAACTCTGCTACCGAATATTCTCAGAAACATCTGACTGCTCTTGAATCAAGCTTTGAAAACAGCGCGGTTGCCATTATTGAAGCAATGGTTTCCATGCATGGTACCTATAAAGGACATGATTAAATTAAAATATTGATTTTGAAAGGATAAATCTTATGAAACTTGGTGTTTTTACCGTTCTTCTTGCTAATATGAATTATGCAGATGCCTTTAAATATCTTGCATCTAAAGGCGTTCAGGCAATTGAACTCGGTTGCGGCGGTTATCCCGGAAATGCTCATTGTAACTCCAAAGAACTTCTTGAAGATCCCGCAAAGCTTGAAGCTCTTATGGCTGAAATCAAAAAATATGATTTCACTGTTTCCGCTCTTTCCTGCCACGGTAACCCCGTTCACCCCGATAAAGCTATTGCTGATGCTTTTAACGAAGATTTTGAAAATGCATGCCGTCTCGCTCAGAAAATGGGTGTTAAACGCATTATAACATTCTCCGGTTGCCCCGGTGGCTCTCCTGCAGATAAAATGCCCAACTGGGTAACTTGCCCCTGGCCCGATGATTTTCTTAAGATTCTTGATTATCAGTGGGATGAAGTTCTTATTCCTTACTGGAAGAAAGCGGTTGCTTTCGCTAAAGAATACGGCGTAGAAATGATCTGTTTCGAAATGCATCCCGGCTTCTGTGTTTATAATCCCGAAACTCTTCTCCGTCTCCGTGCTGCTGTCGGTCCCGAAATCGGCGCAAACTTCGACCCCTCTCACCTCGTATGGCAGGGTATGGATCCCGTTGCTGCTATTATGGAACTTAAAGATTGTATCTTCCACTTCCATGCAAAAGATACAAGAATCGATAAATACAATACCGCTAAAAACGGCGTTCTTTCCACCAGACATTACGGTCAGGTTGCAGAACGTCCCTGGGTATTCCGTTCTGTAGGTTACGGTAACTCCACAGCTTATTGGAAAGATATCGTAAGTGCACTCAGAACTATTGATTATGACTTTGTTATGTCTATTGAACATGAAGACAGCCTTATGTCTGCTTCCGAAGGCCTCAGCAAAGCAATCGATGTTCTTAAAGAATCCATGACTTTCGAAGATAAAGGCGAAATGTGGTGGGCGTAATTAACGCTTAATAATAAAAAAATATCCCCCATACATATGGGGGATATTTCAGTTTGGCCCACCCTGCGGGAGTTGAACCCACAACCGACGGAATCGGAATCCGGTACTCTATCCAATTGAGCTAAGGATGGATGTTTATGATTATAACATAAAAAAATCACCTTGTCAATCGCTTCGACAAAAAAACAGAAAGACACAAAAAATTTGCAATATTACCTATTGACAAATCAGGATTTATCTGATATAATAATTAAGCTGTCAGGAATGACAACAAATGATCCACTAGCTCAGTTGGTAGAGCACATGACTTTTAATCATGGTGTCCGGAGTTCGACTCTCCGGTGGATCACCAAAATCCGAACTTAACCGTTCGGATTTTTTTTATGCAAATAAATGTAATAAAAATAAAATTTTTACTTTTGTCAAAAATAGGTATTGACAAATCTGAAATTGTGTGATATACTGTAAAAGTTCTTGAACAGAAATTAATAAACGATCCACTAGCTCAGTTGGTAGAGCACATGACTTTTAATCATGGTGTCCGGAGTTCGACT
>CAJGDF010000347.1 GCA_904502105.1 uncultured Clostridia bacterium | reverse complement strand
GGTTATCGGGGCTGCGATCTTAAATGCGGTAACGGCACGGGCATCGGAAATCCTTTGGGCAAAAGGAATAAAGCCGCCTGTTTTCATGAGCGGAAACATCGATGGCGGCGACGCTTACAACAAAGCAGTTATTGCAGAACATAAGGATAATATTTTTTATATGTAAAGGAGAAAGACCATGCTTATAGACAGATATCATGCGGCTATTGACGAACTTCTCAAGACTGTTCGTGAAACACAGAGAGAAAATATAATCAAGGCAGGAGAAATGGTTGCCGAGGCTGTTGAAAAAGGCGGCAAGATCTATTTTTGCGAAGTTGTTCACGGCATACAGAAGGACCTTATATACAGAGGCGGCGGCCCTATCTTTTACAAAGAATTCAAAGAAGGTGAGACCGAGCTCAAGCAGGGAGACGTGCTTTTCGTTTCATCTGTTTCGGGCAGAACGAAAAAGGTAGTTGATCTTGCATGGGACTGTGTTCAGAAAGGTATCACAGTAATTGCATTCACAAGCATGACTTACGCTACACAAGTAGACCCTGTTCATGAATCGGGCAAAAAGCTTTATGAATTTGCAACGCTCACCCTTGATAACTGTGCACCCGCGGCAGAAGCAATGCTTGAGGTTGACGGCATAGAAGCGAGATTTGCGGCAGCATCGGGTATTGCGAGTGATTATATCATGTGGAGCTTAACATCTGTCTGCGTTGAAAAAATGTTGGCTGACGGCTACACTCCCGGCATTCTCAAGTCCGCGAACTTCCCCGGCGGCAACGATTACAACAAAACAATTATAGAACCTCATTACGACGAATTCGGCTGGTAAAAAAATTTTTATATAGTCCCCTAACATTTCCGTCTGTTGGGGGACTATATGTGTGTAAAGAGATTGATCGATCAAATCATACCGGAGAAAAGAATGAAAAAGAAAGAACTGCTGAATTATTTTGACGAAAAACTGATGGATAAGCTCTACGGTTTTTGTTATGCAAGAACGAACGACAGCTACGAGGCGCAGGATCTCTGTTCAGATATCATTCTGAAACTCGTTAAAGCGGCGAACAGCGAAGGCGAAATAGAAGAGATCTATCCGTTTATATGGAAAGTTGCAAGAAATGTTTATGCGGACTACTCCGCAGACAGAAGACAAAAACACGATGCCTTATATGACGGTGATCCCGACGAAGTTCTGCCTCTGATCGCGGCTGAAGAAGACGAGGATGACGACAGCGAGCAGATGTTGAGAGCCGTTTACCGCAGAATGTCGTTTTTGACGAAAGCATACAGAGACGTTATGATCCTTTTTTATCTTGACGGCATGAGTACCGCAAACATAGCTAAAGAGCTTGAAATGAGCGAGACAGCCGTGCGTCAAAGATTATTTTCGGCAAGAAAGAAAATAAAAAATGAGGTAGAAACAATGACGGAAAACATTAACAGACCCGCAAATCTCAATAATATTGATTTTGATATCTGGGGCAACGGAAATCCGCTGGCAGGCGACCCGAGAGACGTTGCACAAAGACAGTTTTCAAAGCATATCGTATGGCTCTGCAAAAAGAAGCCGATGAGCGCCGCTGAAATTGCGGAAGAACTCAATGTTCCGACAGTTTACGTTGAAGAAGAGCTCGAAATTCTCGAAAGAGGCGCCGATTGGAAATACGGTCTTTTACGTAAGCTCGACAACGGCAAATATGCGATCAATTTTATTCTTTTAGACGAAAAAGAACTTGAAAAGGCTCAGAATATCTATATTGAACAGATTCCGACAATCTGTAAAGGCATAGCGCAGTACATCGAAGAAAAGAAAGACGAATATCTCGCCTTCCCCTATCTCAACAAAAAAGTTGACCTTAATCTTATTCTTTGGCAGCAGATTTTCAACCTTGCAGATGCTTTCTCCTGGAATGTTAAAAACATTCTCATGAAAAAATATTTTTTCGATATTGAGAAATCAGAACGTCCTTTCACCGTTTTCGGAAGCATTGATACCGGAAAACATTACGGCGGCGGCTGGGACGGCGTTAACGCATCGAATATCTGCGGTTTTAAAAATATTCATGCAGATAATATTTATATCACACGCATACGCGCTCATTTCCATTGCGGTCTGAACATCTCCACCGATCCTATTTTCCAGATGGCGCTTAAAGCAATCGACGGAATTGATGTTAATACCCTCTCCGAAATCGACAAAGAGCATGCGGCAAAGGCGATCGAATGCGGATACATCCACCGTGAAGG
>CAJGDF010000346.1 GCA_904502105.1 uncultured Clostridia bacterium | reverse complement strand
TGACCGCTTTTATAAAGGTTTTTCGGAATATAAGGATATGTTTTTCGACGGTCTTGTTGTTACAGGCGCTCCGGTTGAACATCTTGAGTTTACTCAAGTCCTTTATTGGCATGAGCTTTGCGAAATATTCGACTGGGCAAAAACAAATGTCAGAAAAATATATGCGAGCTGTTGGGGCGCACAGGCAGCTTTGATGCATTATTACGGCATACAGAAGCACCCTCTCCCCGAAAAAATGTTCGGTATATTTGAACATGATATTCTTTGCCCCGATAATCCTTTTTGTAAAAACGTCCCCGATAAGTTTTTATCTCCTCAGTCCCGTCATGCAGAGGTGTACAGAGAAGATATCGAAGCTTGCGATGGACTTGTTTTGCTTGCACATTCCAATGAAGCAGGAGTTATGTGTGTTGCGTCAAAGGATAACAGGATGATTTTTGTTACGGGACATCCGGAGTATGATGCCGAAACCCTTTCTCTCGAATATTTCAGAGACCTCGAAAAGGGTGACGATATAAAATGCCCGAAAAATTATTTTCCGCACGATGACCCCGCATTCCCTCCGCCTCTCACATGGAGAGATACCGCAAAAATAATCTATACGAATTGGATAAACTTATAAATGACACTTTATCTTGTCCGTCACGGAAAGACGGAATATAATATCGTTAAACGCTACACAGGAAGTACCGATGTCGGTCTTTCCGATGAAGGTATGCTTCAGGCAGAGAAAACCGCTGAGTTGTTAAAGGATATACATTTTGACCTCATCGTTTCTTCTCCTTTGTTAAGAGCAAAAATAACAGCCGAAACTATCGCAAAATATCATAAGGATACCCCGATGATCTTTATGGATGGCTTTAAGGAGCGTTGTTTTGGCGATTTTGAGGGTAAAGAGTATGAAGACAGGTCTTTTATCGACTTTATATGTCTGCCCGAAAACGTCCATTCTGCGCCCGATAACGGCGAACCGATAATTGAATTTGATAAAAGGGTAGGGGATTCTCTTAATGAACTTTCCGAAAAATACCCCGATAAAACGGTTCTTGTCGTTGCTCACGGTATGGTTTCACGAATGATTAACCGCAGAATAAACGGCCTCGAATTCGGCGAAGCCAATAAATTTCTGCTTGCAAACTGCGATTTTATAAAGTATGAGATATGATAAATTTTATCTTTGCTTCAAAGCAGTGTTATCAGTATAAAATGGACGAGGAAAACTCGTCCCTTTTTATGTAAACCGATGATAATATTTCTTTTAGGATTATTGTGATCGTAATAATTTAGATATACAGAAAAGTATATATGAAAAATAAATGGAGTTAGAATATGAAAAAAACAAGAAGTAGCTTTACAGGCAAGCTGGGATTTGTACTTGCCGCGGCAGGAAGTGCGGTAGGTCTCGGCAATCTTTGGCGTTT
Organism: uncultured Clostridia bacterium; assembly: GCA_904502105.1. GTDB lineage: Bacteria > Bacillota > Clostridia > Oscillospirales > UBA644 > HGM12619. The sequence goes on along the minus strand of CAJGDF010000346.1, from coordinate 823 downwards.
TCCTTATCTTGCCGCACAACACGGCGGTGGAATATTCCTGCTTGTATATTTGATTTTGTCGGTAACATTCGGTTTTTCGTTGATGATCGCAGAAATAGCTATCGGAAGAAAAACCGGTCTTTCCGCTATCGGTGCATTCAACAAATTAAATGAAAAATGTACGTTTATCGGCTACCTTGCGGCTGTGATTCCCGCCTTGATATTGCCTTACTATTCTGTAATCGGCGGTTGGGTAATCAAATATCTGACTGTGTTCCTCTCGGGAAATGTGGCAGAAGCATCTCGTGAGGGATACTTTGATAACTTTATCGGAAGTACAGGACCGTCCTTGTTGTTCTTTGCTATCTTTATTTCCCTGACAGCGATCGTTGTTCTTTTGGGTGTAGAAAAAGGTGTTGAAAACGTCAGCAAGGTGATGATGCCTATTCTTGTTGTCCTTTCGATCGGCATTGCCGCTTTTGTTTGTATTTCAAACGGTGTACAGGGAAAATGGGAAGGCCTGTCTTATTATCTTAAGCCCGATTTTTCTCACTTCAGTATCATGACGGTCGTTTCTGCTATGGGACAGCTCTTTTACTCCATGTCATTGGCTATGGGTATTATGATAACATATGGCTCGTACATGAAAAAGGATGTGAGCCTGGAGTCTTCTGCACATCAGATCGAATTCTTTGACATGGGTATTGCATTTTTGGCGGGCTTGATGATCGTTCCGTCAGTTGTAAGCTATTCGGGTATTGAGGGTCTTAACAAAGGTCCCGGGCTTATGTTTGATACTCTTCCCAAAGTATTTAATGATATGGGTGCTGTTACGGGTAATATT
>CAJGDF010000345.1 GCA_904502105.1 uncultured Clostridia bacterium | reverse complement strand
CTTGCATGAAAATCGTCACTTACATAGCGACAAGTCATTACTGAAATGTCTCTCGGAAGCTTAGCGTTCAACGCTCTTACGACAACATCTTCAGGCAATTTTTTTTCAGAAGAAAAGGATACGCAATATCCGGTTGAATGGACCCCCGAGTCTGTTCTCGAACACCCCGAAAGCTTTTCAACAGCACCGAAAACCGAAAGTATCGCTTTTTTCAGTTCACCGCCTACGGTTCTTTTTTCACCGTCTGCGGTAAGCTGTATCTGATAGCCGCAAAAGTTTCGGCCGTCATAGCGTAGAGTTAAAAGATAATTCGTCATATTTAAAAACCGAATACCTTAACAAAATTCAAACCAACAGCCGCCGCTATCATAACAAGAACAACAGCAACAGCAACAAAATCTCTTACAGACATACTGTAAGAAATAAAATGGGTTCTGCCTTCGGAAGAACCGGTGTAACAACGACATTCCATAGCAGTTGCAAGTTCATCAGCACGACGGAATGCGGAGATAAACAACGGAATAAGGATCGGAGCAAGGGCTTTTGCTCTTTTTATAAGCCCACCCGTTTCAAAATCGGCACCTCTTGCCTTCTGAGCGTTCATAATTTTATCCGTTTCTTCAAGAAGAGTGGGAATAAAACGAAGTGCGATAGTCATCATCATTGAAAATTCATGAACGGGAACTTTGATCTTGTTAAGCGGAGATAAAAGACGTTCAAGTCCGTTTGTTAATACGATGGGCGAAGTCGTATATGTAAGCATAGACGTTGCAATAACAAGCATAAATATACGAAGCATCATAAATACCGCATTTTTTATACCCTCTGCCGTAATTTTGAATATCCAGAACTGAACAAGGGGCTCTCCCGTGGAATAAAATACATTCAGCACTGCGGTAAAAATAAGTATAAATAACAACGGTTTAAGTCCGCGAAGATACATTTTCAAAGGTATTTTTGTAAGAGCTACAAAAATCAGTGTCACGGTTATACCGAAAACATAACCGAGAGCGGACTGAATAATAAAAAGAAAAGTGATATAAAGAGCTGCAAGGACGATTTTAACACGGGGATCAAGATTGTGAATAACTGAATTCCCCGGGAAATATTGACCGAGAGTAATATCTTTTATCATTTTGCGGCACCCCCTATTATTTTAAGGATAGCATCGCACGCTTGTCTTGATGTATAAACAGATGAAGGAACATCAAACCCTTTCTCTTTAAGGGAAAGAAAAATCCTTGTTATCTGAGGAACGTTAAGCCCCATGGCACAAAGCTCTGCAGAATGTTCAAAAACCTCATCAACAGGAGCGAACATTTCGATTTTAGAGTCCTTCATAACGAGAACCTTATCACAAACCCTTGAAATATCTTCCATATTATGAGAAACAAGGATTACTGTAGATTTCTTTTCGGCACGGTATTCGGATATTTTATTTAAAATTTCGTCTCTGCCTTTGGGATCAAGACCTGCCGTAGGTTCATCCAGGATAAGAACCTTAGGATCCATTGCCATAATACCTGCAATAGCAACACGTCTTTTCTGACCGCCTGAAAGCTCAAACGGAGATGCTGTTCGAACAGAATCGTCAAGACCGACAAATCGGAGAGATTCCGAAATTCTTTTTTCTATTTCAGCAGACGGAAGTCCCATATTTTTAGGTCCGTATGCGATATCTTTTTCAACTGTTTCTTCAAAAAGCTGGTATTCGGGATACTGAAAAACAAGACCGACGTTAAACCTTAACGCATTTCTTGAAAACCCTTTTGCCCAACAGTCTTCTCCGTCATAATAGAGAGTTCCTGAAGACGGGCGCAAAATACCGTTGAGATGCTGAATAAGAGTACTTTTACCGGAACCGGTCCTGCCGATCACGCCGATGAACTCATTTTCAAATATCTCAAGATTTATATTATCAATAGCAACTTTTTCAAACGGAGTCCCTACTCCGTATACATGACTGAGATTTTCAGCTTTTAAAATAGGATTCATTTATGTCTGATTCTTTCGTGTCATAATATCTGAAAGGACTGAAATACATTCTTCTTCAGTAAGAACCGCAAGCGGAACCTGAATTCCATAACGGCGAAGAAGAAACATGAGTGATGTACTTTGAGGCACATCGAGACCTACAGAAGTTAAAAGGCCTGCATTTTGGAAAACATAGTGAGGTGTTCCGTCGATAAGAATTTCACCATCGTCGATAACTACCACTCTTTTTGCCTGTGCGGCTTCGTCCATATAATGAGT
>CAJGDF010000344.1 GCA_904502105.1 uncultured Clostridia bacterium | reverse complement strand
CTATATGCTCGATCCCGTAGTTGTTGTAATTTCTCTTGTTTCCGTATTGCTTTTAGCGGTCTTCCTTTCCGTTATCGCAATCGCAAAGACGTTTAAATCAACAAATAATAACCGATACAGAAACTAAATAAACAGCAAAGAACTCCGAGAAATTCTCGGAGTTCTTCATTTATAAAATTTAATTATAGTTTTAAGTTACGTAACATTTATAGTTTATACTTTATGTAACTTTATCGATTATGAGGGTAAAATTATGCTGATGTGTCCTGTTTGCGGAAAAAACTTTGTTGTAAATGTAGCATTTTGTGAGGATTGCGGTTGGCTTTTCGGTAATGACATAACAGCTCTTTCCGATCCTTTAAGTGTTTCTGCCGACGATATACGTGCGTATGATTTACGTGTGTATGAAGCGAGAATGAAGGTACAAAATCATATTAACGATAATATGATCGCCGTTTTTGCAAGAAAACTTTCCGCAGAACAACTTAATATTGCCTCAAACAGTCTGCTTGCAGAGATTTTTAACAGCGTTTCACCATTGCTTGGCGACGCAATAATAAAAAAGCTATGTGATGATAAAAAGAAAAGCATTCTTGATGAAGCAGGCGATCGTTTTATTTCAATCAAAAACGAAATTTCAGATTATTTTGAACGTATTTCCGAAGCAGTTTCAAACATGAACGGAAATACTGTAAATGACGGACTTTTTTATCAGCTTGACAATATGGTCTTCTTTTCAAATCCAAATGATAAAGGTCAGCTTTACAAAATGAATAAAGACGGCAGTGAGGTAAAACGTATATCTTACGATAGCTGCTTTTCTGTTTTTGCATATGAAAACTATATTTATTACTGTAATGCATCGGATAATTGCCGTATTTACAGAGTTCGTCGTGACGGAACTGCATGCAGGGCATTAAATAACGATATTTCATGCTTTATTACTATTTATGATAACTATATCTACTATTCAAGCAGAAGCGACAGATATGGTCTTTACCGTCTCTCTCTTGACGGTTCCGAAAGAAAACGAATAGATGCAGATGGCTCAAGGGAAATCTATATTATTGATAACGTGATCTATTTCCAGAGCTACCGTCATAAGGACAGGGTATTTTCGATGAATCTTGACGGTTCAAACAAAAAACAGCTGAATGACGATGACTCAACATTTCTCAATTACAGTGACGGTAAATTATACTATTGCAATGCATCCGATAAAAATGCAATATATTCTATGAATATTGACGGAAGTGACCGCAAAAAGATTTGTTCAGATAACTGCTATTATCTGAATGTTTACGGGGATTATGTTTATTACAGTAATTATTCCGACAAACATGCTCTTTACCGTATAAATAAGGACGGTTCCGATAAACGTGAGCTTTGCCGTGACGATGTTTCTTATATAAATGTTACCGCAGATTGGATATATTATAAAAACCGCAAGGATAAAAACAATATGTATAAGATAAAACATGATGGCAGTGATTGGCAGAGACTTGATTGATTTTTAAATATTTTGCTATACTTTATAAAAATAACAATATATTTCAAAGCATGACAAAATATTTCCTTGACTTATGAACATTAAAGGTTTATAATTTTGATAAATAAAATATTGATAGGAGATAATCTAATCATGAGCATTCTTGTTGAAATTAAAGAAAACCTTATCAAAGGTAAAGCAAAAATCGTTTCCGGTCTCGTTCAGCAGGCTATCGACGAAGGTATCGAACCCAAGGCAATTCTTGAAGAAGGCCTTCTCGCAGGTATGGCTGTTGTTGGCGAAAAATTCCAGAAAAATGAAGTATACGTTCCTGAAGTTCTCGTTGCTGCAAGAGCAATGAACAAAGGTACTGAAATTCTTAAGCCCCTTCTTGCAGCTGCAGGCGTTGAATCTATCGGTAAAGTTTGTATCGGTACTGTTAGAGGCGACCTTCATGACATCGGTAAAAACCTCGTTAAGATGATGCTCGAAGGTAAAGGCTTCGAAGTTATCGACCTCGGTACCGACGTTACTCCTGAAAACTTCGTTTCCACCGCTAAAAACGAAGGCTGCCAGATCATTTGCTGCTCCGCTCTTCTTACAACCACTATGAGCGCTATGAAAGAAGTTGTTGATCTGGGCACTGATGTTTCTCCGGAGACTTTTGTTCAGTCTGCAAAGGAACAGGGCTGCCAGATCATTTGCTGCTCCGCTCTTCTGACAACAACCATGAATACTATGGAAGAAGTAGTTAACTTGGCTAAGGCTGAAGG
>CAJGDF010000343.1 GCA_904502105.1 uncultured Clostridia bacterium | reverse complement strand
CCGATTGCGGCAGACCTGTTTTAACAGGATTACTGTTGGGCAGAACGATCATCGGTGAACGCATATGGGATATCAGCCGTGTTTTAGATGCCGTTGAAACTCATTTTTCGGACATAACAACAACTGAAGGTTCCGTTCTTATGGGTAATTCAGGAGGCGGAACAGCAACGATCTATGCCGCTTGTATAGAACACCGTTTTGACGGATATATGCCTTCCTGCGCATTCAGCACATATCTTGACTCTATTATTAAATTATATCATTGTTCTTGCAACTACATACCCGGTGTTGCGAAATATTTTGACATGGGCGATCTTGCTGCAATGATAGCACCGAAGAAGCTTGTTATAGTAAGCGGAAAAGACGATGATATTTTCCCGATAGACGGTGCAAAGAAAATGTTTGACATTGTAAAAAAGCTATATGCATTTGCAGGTGCACCCGAAAATTGTGCTCACGTTATTGGAAACGGCGGTCACAGATTTTACGCTGATGACGGCTGGACAAAAATGAAAGAACTCCTGAAAAAATAAAGAAGGAAAAGATATGGACAAAAATTCAGAATGTTACCGCTCGTATATAAATATCCTTAAAAGAGAACTTGTTCCCGCTATGGGATGCACAGAACCGATAGCCGTTGCATACTGCGCGGCAAAGGCAAGAGAAATATTGGGTGAAATGCCGAATATTGTTGAAGTTCTTGCGAGCGGAAATATAATAAAAAATGTAAAAAGCGTCATTATACCGAACAGCGGCGGAATGAGAGGAATATCAGCCGCGGCAGCACTCGGGATACTTTTCGGAAAAGCAGGAAAGGAATTTGAGGTTATTTCAGAAGTAAGTGACGAAGAAAAAGCATCTCTTAAAGACAGAATGAGTGAAATGAAAATAACCGTCAGCCCTTTCACTGACGGACATATTCTCGATTTAAGGATAACAGTAAAAAGCGAAGAGCATGAAGCTTCTGTTCGTATATGCAAAGAACATACGAATATTGTTGAAATTATAAAAGACGGCGAGATATTATTCGAAAAAGAGCACGAAGATACAGAACCGGAATGTCCTGATGCAGATTATTCTTTATTGAACATTGCAAATATTTTTGATTTTGCAAATTCCGTTGAAATAAACGATATTTACGAAACTATAGAAAGACAGATAAAATATAACTCTGCGATAGCTCATGAGGGGCTAAAAAACAATTACGGAGCAAGAATCGGGCAAATATTGTTGCTGCGAGGTGACGATGTCCGTATAAAAGCAAAAGCATATGCTGCGGCAGGTTCAGACGCAAGAATGAGCGGATGCGATATGCCTGTAATAATAAATTCCGGTAGCGGAAACCAAGGAATGACGGCAAGTTTACCTGTTATTGTTTATGCAGAACATTATAAAAAAAGCGAAGAAGATCTTTTCAGAGCGCTTGTTCTTTCAAACCTTGTAACATTACATTTGAAGCAAGGGATAGGCAGACTTTCAGCTTATTGCGGTGCAGTAAGTGCCGGCGCCGGTGCGGGTGCGGCTATTGCATATATGATGACAAAAGATCTCAGAACCATAAACCACACGCTTGTTAATGCTTTGGCAATATCGAGCGGTATCGTTTGTGACGGTGCGAAAGCAAGCTGTGCAGCAAAGATATCGATGGCTGTTGAAGCGGGAATTATGGGTTATGATATGTTCTGCGAAGACTGTCAGTTCTACGGCGGCGACGGGCTTGTAAGCAAGGGCGTTGAACAAACAATTAAAAACATTTCTGCGCTCGGCAACGAAGGCATGAAGCAGACAGACCTGAAGATAATCGAAATAATGACCGCAATGGGATGTTGAGTATTGACAACTTCGTTTTAATATGTTATAATAATAAAAAGATAAAGGAGTTGACATTATGAAGAAGTTCTCTTTTTTGAAAAAGATGGCAGCAACCGCAATGATTGCGGCGATGACAGTATCGATGTTTTCCTGTGCACAAAAGGATGCTGAGGTTTTCGATGTAGACCTTAATGAAGGCAGAGACAGTTCTGTTATTGATTTTGAAGGACAGTCGTTAAACATCCTCACAGGATGGCCCGAAGAATGGAAACCGGAATCCGGATTCACCTCAATGGGTGATAATCTTATAGCAAGATATAATGAAATGAAAGAAAAATATAATCTTACCATTAACATATACAAGAATGACGTTGCTTTTTCCACATTCATAATGTCAAATCTTGCGGCAGGAACAGATAAAGTTCCCGATATTGTTGACTGCCATGCGCAT
>CAJGDF010000342.1 GCA_904502105.1 uncultured Clostridia bacterium | reverse complement strand
GCGGATCTTCCCGTTGATTATCTCAAGAAAAACGGGGTTGCTGTCGCCGAACTTACATACTTTGCGGATGATGTTGAATACGGTACCGAAGAAAATCCCACGGAACCTGCGGAGGTTTTCTTTGCGGAGCTTCGTGCGGGACGTCTGACAAAAACATCACAGATCAATCCCGATGCCGCTTATGAGTTTCTGAAAAAGAATTATGTTGACGGCACACCGCTTGTTCACGTTACGCTTTCTTCCGGCCTCAGCGGAACTTATAACAGCTTCTGTATTGCGGCTGATATGATAAGAGATGAATTTGCCGATGCTGAAATATATATAATCGACTCTTTCGGCGGCTCTCTCGGCGAGGGTCTTTGTGTTGATATTGCCTGCAAACTCAGAGATGAAGGCAAGCCTGCGGCGTATGTTGCCGAGATACTTGCTGAAGATGCTCCGAAAATGCGTTATCTTTTTACTGTTGACGATCTTCAGCATCTTTACAGGGGCGGACGTATAACCAAAATGTCTGCAGTTTTCGGCGGTGTTCTCGGTATTAAGCCGATGCTTCACGCAGAAGACGGACGTCTTGTTGTAAGCGGTAAGGTAAGAGGCAGAAAAGCGGCTCTTGACAGACTTGTTGCAACAATGATCGAACAGATGGACAGAACAAAAACCGTTAAATTTGCGGTAAGCCACTGTGACAGTATCGCGGATGCGGAATATGTTGCCGAGCAGGTGACTGCCGCTACGGGAATTACAGACTGTATCTTCAGCCATATAAGCCCCGTTCTTGCATCTCATTGCGGTCCGGGTACAGTTGCGCTGTTCTTCCTTGGCAAATAAAAATCAGAGGTAAGAAATGGAAAAAAATATCACGTTTGAAGAAGAAAAGAGAAAAGAATTTTTATACGTTCTTTTTAATGCACTTTTTGTTTGCACATGCATAGTTTTCGTTCTTAATTTTCTCAGCGGAGCGCTTGCGGATACCGTTTATGCAAAAATGAGCCCGAGGAATAATGAGCTGTTTCATAATATCTTTCGGGAATTTCTCTTTTCCGCATCGTTGATCGTTCCTTTTATTGTTTATTCCAAAAGAAGCGATATTTCGGTTAAAAATATATTTATTCCGAGAAAAAAGAGCCTTCTCTTTTATATTTTCGGAACAGTTGCCGTTGTGGGTGTGTCCTTCCCTCTTCTCTTTTTGAACAAAAGCCTTGTTCTTAAGCTCGGTGAGTTCGGATATGTTACCCACGATTATCTTCCGTATGATTTTGACAGCCCGATGTTGAATATCATAAGCATGATATTTATTTGCTTGCTTTCGGCTGCGTCAAATGAGATAGTTCTCAGAGGCATGATCACAGAGCGTTTCCGCAGGGCTAACACAGGTCTTGCACTTATTCTTCCTGCGCTTATTGCAATGGGATTTTCGGGATCGCTGATAAAAATGCCGTATGTTTTTGTTTCAAGTGTTGTTCTTTCATGGGTTTACATGAAAACAGCATCTGTTTACGTTACATTTACGGCGGCGTTCGTTCGTGATCTTTTGATGTACGTTTATTTTATTTACGGCGAACAGCTCTCGGCATATATTCCGGTGATCTGTATTGCAGGTCTTGCGGCTGCTGTTATTTCCGTTGCTATCCTTGTTTTGCGTTACGGCTTAAAAACAGTTTATCCCGCTCCGAGAGACGATGACGATGAATATCTCCGTCTTTCTGCAAAAGAGTCTGTTTCCGGACTCCTGAAGTCTTTTGCTTTCTGGATATTCGTTTTCGGATCGTTCTTTACGATTTTGTTCTTCTATCTGAGTAACCCCACGATCGTCGGCCCGTAACGATAAAAAAATATAATACTACTTGACAAACCTGATATAAATGTTTATAATATATTTATATCAGGTTTATTATTTCATTTTACTTTAAGGAGAAATTAATATGTATTTTGAAAAAGTTGCGGCAATGATCTCTGAAAAATTTGAATTGCCTGTTGAATCTGTAACAAGAGATACAAATATTATCGACGACCTCGGTGCAGACTCTCTCGACATCGTTGATATGCTTATGATGCTTGAAGAACAGTACAACCTTTCTATTCCCGACGATGTTGCTCAGGAAATGAAAACCGTCGGCGATGTTGTTGATTATATTGAGGAAAACGCTTAATTAATAAAACAGGAAGCAGAGGGAAAATCTTATGCCTAAGCTTACATTTATAGGTGCAGGCAGCACTGTTTTTGCAAAAAACGTAATAGGTGACTGCTTCCTCACTCCCGAACTCAACGGCTTGGAGGTTGCTCTTT
>CAJGDF010000341.1 GCA_904502105.1 uncultured Clostridia bacterium | reverse complement strand
CGGGATTTTTGCTTTCACCATTTAATATACTTTTAACAGTTGCCTGGGGAACACCTGACAAAATACTTATACCATTAGGGGTAATTCCCCTCTCCGCACATAAATCACGAATTCTTTTTGCAACGGCCTGTTGAGTATTCATAAACAATACACTCCTATATTATTTCAAAACGGAGGACTGCTACAATTAAGGTAGCAGTCCTTTTGTTTATATATAATAATTAAACTTTTGCTTTCTTGGGAACCTGAGAACCACGGGCACTTGTACGGCCTTCTTCCTGAATGTCGCCTGCTTTTGTAAGAGCAACTTTGGTAAGGAAAGGACCAACGATTTCGTAAATAAGAACGGCGAAGAGAGTGATGTTTCTTACGATTTCGCCATCGGGACCAAGTTCAACAGCTTTAATAGCCATACCGAGAGCAACACCTGCCTGTGGGAACAAGGTAATACCGAGGTATTTGATGATGTTAGGATCGCATTTCATCATTCTGGAGCTGATACCGGCACCATAGTATTTACCGATACAACGGGAAACGATATAAACGATACCGACAACTACAACAGCCCAGTCCATAAATACGGAAAGGTCGAGTTCAGCGCCGCTGATAACGAAGAAGAGAATGAGAATGGGAGCAGTCCATCTGTCAGCTCTATCCATAAGTTCTTCGGAAACTTCACACATATTGCAGAACACAGTACCGAGCATCATACACGCGAGGAGAGAAGAGAAGCCAACGTGAACGCCAAAAACTTCAAACTTGAGGCAGGAAACTGCAACGGTAAACATTACGAATGTTACAGAAACAGCCATACGTTTTGAACGGGAGTGGAAATACTTTTCGCAGAAAGTAAAAAGATGACCCATAACAAAACCGAGGAGAAGAGAAAGAACGATCTCAAGGAGAGGTTCAACAACGATAGACATAACGTCAACCGCACCGGTATTGATAGATTTAGCAACACCGAAAGAAATTGCAAAAATAACGAGACCTACGGCGTCGTCAAGAGCAACAACGGGAAGAAGAATGTCAGTAACGGGACCTTTTGCTTTATACTGACGAACAACCATAAGAGTTGCTGCGGGAGCGGTTGCGGTTGCAACAGCAGCAAGAACGATAGCAGCCGGAAGAGTGAGCTTATCAGGCATGATAAAATGTAATACAATCAATGTTACATCTACAACAATTGTTGTAATAACAGCTTGCAAAATACCGATTACAGTTGCCTGTTTACCAATCTTTTTGAGTTCGGCAAGACGGAATTCATTACCCATAGAGAATGCAATGAAGCCAAGTGCGAGGTCTGCAATAATACCGAAGCTGTCGATCTGACTATGTGTAAGACCGATACCGGGAATATCAAAAGCACCGAGTAAAAACGGACCGATAAGAACGCCTGCTACGAGATAAGCCGTAACAGCGGGAAGTTTAACTACCTTTGCAAGTCTGGACAAAAGAAGACCTGAAAGGAGAGCAACAGCCAAGCTCATAAAAATACTAGCTGTTCCAGTCATAATAAAATACCTTCTTTCTTTTGATCAGAGTATCTGACAGAAAAAAAGGCATTAAAACGAACGTTCTAAACTCCTTATTCGGATACCCTGTTTCTTTACGAACAGGAAAAATTATATCACAACTCTTAAATAAAAACAATACCTTTTCAAGAAATTTCGACCAAAACACAAAATTTATTCACATATTAAAAAGGTAGAGATTTAAAAATCTCTACCTTTGATGTTTAACAATAATTAATCTATGGATTTCATTGTGGGGAAGAGTAAAACGTCGCGAATAGCCTGAGAATCGGTGAAAAGCATAGTCATACGGTCAATACCGTAGCCAATACCGCCTGTCGGGGGCATACCGATTTCAAGAGCATTGAGGAAGTCTTCATCAGTATGGTTAGCTTCTTCGTCGCCGGCAGCAAACTGTTCTTCCTGAGCTGCAAATCTTGCTCTCTGATCAATGGGGTCGTTAAGTTCAGAGTAAGCATTTGCCATTTCCCAACCGTTCATGAAGAACTCAAAACGTTCAACGTAATCGGGATTGTCGGGTTTTCTCTTTGTAAGAGGAGAAATCTCAACGGGATGATCCATAACAAATGTGGGCTGAACAAGATGTTCTTCAACAAATGTTTCAAAGAAAAGGTTAAGAATATCGCCTTTGGAATGACGTTTTTCATATTCAACATGCTTTTCGTCAGCAATAGCGCGAGCTTCTTCGAGAGTTTTGATCTCATTGAAGTCAACACCTGAATATTTCTTAACAGCATCAACCATGGTAATTCTTTCGAAAGGT
>CAJGDF010000340.1 GCA_904502105.1 uncultured Clostridia bacterium | reverse complement strand
CATAACGTTGATCTCAAGCTTGAAAAGGGCAGAAAACTTGCTCTTGTCGGTCCTTCGGGCGGCGGTAAGACAACTCTTTGTCATTTGCTCCCTAATTTTTATAAGATTGAACCTGAAAACGGTTCTATTCTCATCGACGGCAAGGATATCCGCAGTTTAACATTGGATTCTATCCGTCGAAATATCGGTATCGTTCAGCAGGATGTTTTCCTTTTTGTCGGAACGATCAAGGAAAATATTCTTTACGGCAGACCCGATGCTACCGATGAAGAGGTTTATGAAGCGGCACGCCGTGCGAATATCCACGATTATGTTATGACTCTTGAAAACGGTTATGATACCGAGATCGGTGAACGCGGCGTTAAGCTTTCGGGCGGTCAGAAACAGAGACTCAGTATTGCCCGTGTATTTTTAAAAGACCCCGCTATTCTTATTCTTGACGAGGCAACAAGTGCTCTTGATAATACTACCGAAGTTCTAATTCAGCAGGCTCTTGATGAACTTTGTAAGGGCAGAACAACTCTTGTTGTTGCTCACCGTCTTTCTACTATCAGAAATGCTGATGAGATCGCAGTCGTTATGAACGGTGTTATTACAGAAAGAGGTACTCACGAAGAACTTATGGCTTCGGGCGGTACGTATAAAGATCTTTATTCTCTCCAGTTCAGAGATAATGACGTATTTGAATAATATTATGATAAAAACAACAGCAGAACCGATCTTTTCGGTTCTGCTGTTTATATATAAATTTAATAAGAACGAACTTTAATCTTGCCGCAAATTCCGGGTATGGGTATGGGGAGGAATTCGGAAAGACCGTCTCTTTTCTGGAATACCTGGTTTACGATAACGTATACCGTGATATCGTTTTCGTCTTTTTTGAGCTTGCCGCTGATATCAAAGCTGTAGGGCTTTGTTATTTTGGTGCCGATACATTCGCCGTTGATCCAAAGCTCTGCGGTTTCGCCAACGTAGCCAAAGTCGATAAACGTATGCTTCTTGCTGTCCTTGGGAAGCTTGAATTCATAACGTACATATTCCGCTTTGGGTGCGTCTGCAATGCTTACGCCGTTAAGAACGTTTGTTTTGAAAATTTCCTTGTATTCTGTTTCGCCAACGTTTTGAACGGAAACGGTATATTCTGCTTCAACATCGATCCATTCGCCCTTGTCACCGTATTCGTATGCGGGTGCTTTGGGAAGGTCATTTCCGCAAACGAGTATTATTGAACAGGAAGGTTCGAGTTTGATTCTTACTTTGCCGTTTCTTACGGAAGGCTTGTAGATCTTGTTTTCGTATGCGTCGTAAAGGAGTGCTTCCTTGTCGCAGGGTACGGTGAAGTCGGCGAGAACGGTTTCGTCTTCATTAAGGAACATTATGGTGTTAACATCGTCCTTAACTGTTTCGTAATAACGAACATGCGGATATTTCTTGGAAAGTGTAAGATGAGCGTGACCGTCTTTACGTAAAACAGAAACAAGATCCTTGAATTTAACGGTGGTCGCCTTTGCTGTTGCTTCAAATGTTTCGCCTGCTTCGGGGAACATATCGGGTTCTCCGTTGATAAAGTATACAGGAACGCCTGCTTTTGCAAATTCATCGAGCTTTCTGCGGAGGGCAACAGGCATCATTCTGAGGTAGGGAACAATGATTGCACCGTATGTTTCGTTGTTGCATTTGAAAAGACTGTTTTCAACGGAACATTTGCTGAGCATATAATCCTCGGGGATTATATCAAAGTCGATCTGTGCCTGTGTGAGAGCTTTTGCAACATCCTCTGTGGGGAGATGTTCCTTTGCGGTCCATATGCCTGTGCTGTAAAGAACTGCAACGTCGGCTTTATGTGTTCCGCCTGAGAGGATATGAGATACTCTCTGCATGTATTCCATTAAAGTGCCGAAAAGCTTGAACTGAGTATTTGTGCCCTTGTTGTAGAAGTGGGGAGGACAGTCACCGTCGTTGAATCTGGGTGTGAAGGCGTGGGGAACATAATAGTTGATACCGCTTGCAAGGAAAAGATCTGCCATCTTTTTCATTACGGGCATACCTTCCGCCCAACCGAATGCACCGAAGATCTCGCACATTGCTCTGTTTTTCTTCTTCTCGTCAATATGAGAATGTGAAGCGGCAAGCTTACCTATAAGGTAATTGAAAATTCTCGGGTCTGCGGGGTCGTTTGTTACAACCCATTCGTGTGCATTTTCAAGAACACCGGGCTGAACCTGATGAAGAACGACGTCGATACCTGCCATGTCCTGTCCGTCAAGTGATCTGAAGTAATGTCCGGGGCCGCCGCAAAGTGAGAGGTG
>CAJGDF010000339.1 GCA_904502105.1 uncultured Clostridia bacterium | reverse complement strand
TAGCGTAACAAGAGTCCAAAGGATCAGCCAATAGCTCCAGTCTGTTGCTCCTACTGCCGCCAATGCTTTAACACCTACACCTCTGCCAACTATTGCAGCATCGGCTATCATATAAAGCTGTTGGCCTAAATTTGTTATTATCAGCGGAAATGCAAATTTTAATAAATGCTTTGTCGGGCTTCCGACAGTCATATCTGTTGTTCTGCTCATATTTTCTCCGTAATTTTTCTATGCGTTCATTATTATAATACTACATTCTTCTCACTTAGTCAATACTTTTACACAAAAATAAAGAGCAGAAAATCTGCTCTTTATTTATATTCTTCGGGAACTACGCCCGTTCTTGCGATTTCAAGAAGCTGGTTAAGGGCTTCTTCTGTTAACATTCCGGTAACGTATCCTATAGGATCACCGTTTCGGTCTATAAGCATTGTTGTCGGGAAAGCGGAGATTCCGTATTTTATAGCTGCATCGTTGTCCATATCAAAATAAACCGGAAATGTGTAACCGTTATTTTCTATGAGCTTTTGCGCATCAGAAACAGTATCGTTTGAGTTTACCATGATAAATTCAAGATCGGGGTTTGCTTTATAGGCTTCTTCAAAATGCGGCATTTCGTTTTTACAGGGACCGCACCAGCTTGCCCAGAAGTTCAATATTATCGGCTTTCCGACAAAATCCCAAAGCTCAACTTTGTTTCCGTCTTTATCGTATACCGTAAAATTAGGAGCACCGTACTCAACGGTTTCAGTCTGATTTTCGGTTGTATCCTCTGTCTTTTCCGTGTTATCTTCTTCCTGTTCTTTTTCTTCGGTAACATCCTGCGGCTGTTCTTCTTTTTCCATGCTTACGATGTTGTTCTGTGCATATTCTTTACTGAGGTTATCGTAGAGAAAATAAATGCCAACAAACGCCGCCACAACTATAACCGCAGTCACTAACCATAATATTTTCTTTTTCATTTTGACCGTCCGTTCTGTTTTACGTTAATTTAAAATATTAAGAAATTTTCCTAAAAGTCCTGTCATCATAAGTACACCCAAAATAATAAGCAATGTACCGCTGATGATGTTTATTACCTTATAATTTTTCTTTATAAAATTGAATGCGCTTTTGAGTTTATCTATAAGCATTGCACTTACAATAAACGGGATGCCGAGACCGAGAGAGTAGGCGAGGAGCATCAGAATTCCTGTTAAAACATGACCCTGCTGAGATGCCAACATCAATGCCGAGCCGAGAAATGCGCCGACACACGGAGTCCATCCTACTGAAAATATTATACCGAAAAGAATTGACGAAAAAAATCCGAGGTCGTTTGTCTTTGCATTTCCGTTCATGCCTTTGAAAATGTTCAGCTTAAATATGCCGAGAAAATTCAAACCAAAAAATATAACAACAAGCCCTGTTATGATATTTACTGCGGTTTGGTATTTAACAAGAAAGCTTCCCACTGTTCCCGCAAGTGCGCCCATTGCAACAAAAACAACGGTAAATCCCAAAACAAATCCGAGTGAATTCGCCAATGTTTTTTTTGTTGTTCTTTCGCCGCCGCCCGCAAAATACGAAACGTATATCGGCAGCATAGGCAGCAAGCAAGGAGAGATAAACGTTATGATCCCTTCAAGAAAAGAAATAAGATATTGCATTTTTAGCCTCTTTATTTAAAATTTAGTCATTGCAAGATATTCTTCTGCAAAGTTTACGGCAACAGCACCGTCAGAAACTGCGGTTACAACCTGTCTTAACGGCTTCGTACGAACATCTCCTATCGCATAAACACCGTCTATATCAGTTTTCGTGGATTCGTCAGCGATAACATAGCCGCTTCCGTCCAAAGCAACCGAGCCGCTTAAAAATTCGGTCGCGGGCTTTCTTCCGATGCTTATAAATACGCCGTCGCAATCCGTGTATCGTTCCTCGTTCGTTTTGAGATCTTTTGTTTTAACACCGATAACTTTTTCGTTTGAAACGATCTGAGAAATTTCGCTGTTCCATAAAAACTCAACGTTTTCCGCATTCATCAACGGTTCCTGATAGATCTTTGTTGCTTTGAGCGTATCTCGTCTGTGGATAAGGTACACTTTTTTTGCGATTCTCGAAAGATAAAGCGCATCTTCAACCGCAGAATTACCGCCGCCTACAACTGCCACTGTTTTATTTTTGTAAAATCTGCCGTCGCAATGTGCACAGTAGTGAACACCTTTTCCAACAAGATCCCATTCTTCTTTGAGTCCGAGCTCCTTGGGATTTGCACCTGTTGCGATAACGACTGTTTTAGTAAAAAGTTCGCCGTTTGTGGTCGATAATT
>CAJGDF010000338.1 GCA_904502105.1 uncultured Clostridia bacterium | reverse complement strand
GAGTGTTGTGACAGTCTCAAACGTACAGAGCACCATCTGCTTCTGCACGGATGATGCGCGGACCTTCATAAGCTCAAACTCACCCGATGGGGTCTTCTTATATAATTTGCGAAGCTTTGCGAGGGTTTCGGGTTTATTGCAATACGATTCAAGGCGGACAGTACCACGAACTCCGTGTGTGGAGACGATTTTGCCACATTCAAGATATTTTTGTATAGCCATAATTTACCTACTGTATTGTTTTTTCTTTATTATAGCATAGTTCGCAAAAAAGCTCAATATATTTCATATAATTGTTTTAGAAACAAAAAAAGCAGCACCGTTTGATGCTGCTTTTCGTCTTTAATTAGTCATCAATGAAAGGAAGAAGTGCAACGTGGCGAGCACGCTTGATAGCTGTTGTGAGCTGTCTCTGGTGCTTAGCGCATGTGCCGGAGATTCTTCTGGGGTAGATCTTACCTCTCTCAGATGTGAACTTTCTGAGCTTGTTGGAATCCTTGTAGTCGATGTAATCTACCTTATCAGCGCAGAAAGCACAAACTTTCTTTCTTCTGTTTCTGTTCTGGCGCTGGGGTGCTCTCTGAGGAGCAGCTTCTGTTCTTTCAGTTGCGGAAGCAGTTTCTTCCACAACAACTTCTGTCTTTTCTGTATCCATGCTTATAAAGCCTCCTGTTAAATTTTAGTCGATTACCTAATTAGAAAGGTAATTCTTCGTCGTCTGATATTTCTTCAAATTTAGGTGCGGTCTGGTTCTGGTATGCACCACCCTGCGGCATGCCATATGCGCCATATCCGTCAGGAACATACGAGGACTGTGCACCCTGGTTATACATTGCAGCTGCCTGCTGTACTGCCATCGGACTCTCGCTCTTTGCATCTACGAAATATGCTTCGTCAGCAACGATTTCGGTAGCAAAGCGCTTCTGACCGTTCTGGTCAACCCAGCTTCTTGTCTGGAGTGTTCCGACAACGCAAATGGAACTTGCTTTGCGGAAGTATCTTGTGATAAATTCCGCGGTCTGTCTCCAAGCGGTTACGTTAAAGAAATCCGCCTGAGCTTCCTCGCCGCTCTTCTGACCGTAGCGTCTGTTAACTGCAACGGTGAATGACGTAACTGCGATGCCCGAAGGTGTTGTCTTGAGTTCGGGATCTGCTGTAAGACGTCCGCCGAGGATAACCTTATTGAAGTTGAAGTTTGCCATTTTACTCTCCTTAATTTAAGAAGTTTGTAGGCTTATGCTTCTGCCTTTGCGAGCTTCTTGTCTTCCTTACGGATTACCATGTAACGCATGATACCGTCTGTGATACCGAAAATTCTTTCGAGTTCGCTCGGAAGAGTACCTTCGCTCTTGAAGTTTACCAGCACGTAGTAACCTTCGTTCTTATCGTTGATAGGATATGCGAGCTTACGCTTGCCCCATTCGCTTGTTTCAAGAATTTCGCCGTTCTTTGCGATGAGAGCAGTGAACTTCTCAACAAGTGCCTTGGTTCCTTCCTCGGTAAGATCGGGGTCGATAACAAAAAGGGTTTCATAAGTGTTTGTGATCTTTTCCATGTTTTTATACCTCCCTATGGACTTCAGACCGTTGTTTGATCAAATTTCAACGGTAGAGAGACGGGCATAATTTTCCCGTGCACCAAATTATTATACTACACTGAGTTTTGTTTGTCAATATGTTTTCGTGAAGTTTTCGATATTTTCTTTACTATATATAATATAATAGCCGCTTCTCCTTCTTGCTATGGGTGATATATTGACAAATAGCACGAAATATCAATTCTGAATGTGGTAAATTTATAAAAACTGTAAATTCGAAAAAATGTTTCGAAAAGGTATTGTATATTTTTGAAAAATAAGGTAAAATATCATATTGAGGGCTATATGTCCTCACAGACAATGTTCCAAATTTAAAAATTATAATAAAATTATGGAGGAATCAAAAAATGTCAGTAAAAGTTGCTATTAACGGTTTCGGTCGTATCGGCCGTCTCGCATTCCGTCAGATGTTCGGTGCTGAGGGTTACGAAGTTGTTGCTATCAACGACCTCACAAAGCCTTCCATGCTCGCACACCTTCTCAAGTACGATACCGCTCAGGGTCGTTACGACGGTCACACAGTAGAGGCTGATGACGAAGCTGGTACAATCACAGTTGACGGCAAGACCATCAAGATCTCTGCTGAAAAGGACGCTGTAAACTGCCCTTGGGCTGCTAACAACGTTGACGTTGTTCTCGAGTGCACAGGTTTCTACTGCTCCAAGGAAAAGTCCATGGCTCACATCACAGCAGGTGCTAAGAAGGTTGTTATCTCTGCT
>CAJGDF010000337.1 GCA_904502105.1 uncultured Clostridia bacterium | reverse complement strand
AGGATTCCAACGGTTACGGCGAAAGCATTGCCCGTCTTTCAAATATGCTTGGCGGCGGTGTTATCATCCAAAGATTCGGCGATCTTGTTACGGGTCATAGAAGTACTGCAAGCCGTATAAGTGAATCTTTTACAGTGCCCACTCTTGCCGCAACTCCCGGTGATCTGAGCCTTGTTATGCCTAAGCGAATTCTTGACGGCATCATCGAAATGATCTATGCTCTCGATAAAATTGCTCCCGGTACTGCAAATAACGACACGCTTCTTTACGGTGTTGAGGTCAAGTTCTATAATATGGAAGTATCTCTTGACGAACATCTTGAAACGAAGCATAAAGGTCTTTTTGTAATAGGTGACTGCAGCGGTATTACACATTCTCTTTCTCATGCATCTGCAAGCGGTATACATGTAGCAAGATACCTTGCTGAAAATCTGTAAATTCGGAGATTGTTTATGAAAATAACCACTGTTTTTTTTGATCTCGACGGTACTCTTCTGCCTATGGATCAGGATGTGTTTGTAAAAACATATTTTAAGCTTTTGGCAAAAAAAGTAGCACCTCTCGGATATGAGCCGGCTTCTCTTGTGGATAATATTTGGGCGGGAACAGCCGCTATGGTAAAAAACGACGGCTCCCGTAAAAATGCAGACGCTTTTTGGGCTCAATTCTCAAAAACATACGGAGATAAGGTTTACAATGATATTCCTGTTTTTGATGAATTCTATTCCAATGAATTTAATCTTGTAAAAGATGTTTGCGGCTTTGATCCTTTGGCAAAACAAACCGTAGACAGTCTTAAACTCAAGGGTGTAGATACTGTTCTTGCAACAAATCCTATTTTCCCTGCAGTTGCTGTTCATTCACGTCTTTCCTGGACAGGAATTTCTCCCGAAGATTTTACGTATATAACAACTTACGAAAACAGCAGTTTTTGTAAACCCAATCCGAAATATTACGAAGAGATCCTTGCCCGTATAGGTAAATCACCTGAAGAATGTCTCATGGTCGGAAACGATGTTGAAGAAGATATGGTTGCCCAAACTCTCGGAATGAAAGTATTTTTACTTACTAATTGTATTTTGAACAAAAAAGACCGCGATATTTCTGTTTATCCCAACGGTGATTTTGAGGATCTTGTTCTGCATTTGAATACTGTTTTATAATAAATTGAAGGTCTGTGTTTTGGCAGATCTTCAATTTTTTAGTGTTAAATTAAAATATAACATAAATTAATAATTTTTCTCAACAAATGCGTTGTTGTATTTATCCAGCTGAATGGAAATGTAAAAATACGGAAAAAACACTCAAATCACAGTTCTTTTCGTAAGATAGCTTCACCGTTTTTCATGCCGAGTAATTTAAATCCATTTGCCTGATATAACTGCAACGTATTGTCAAAATCAGCGCAAAGCATAGCCCCCTCGTGTGGGTAAACTTCTATAAATTCATACCCTTCCTCTTTTGACATTCTGCAAACAGCTTCAATAAGCGCAGACCCTACTTGAAAAAAATTCTTCTCATGAAGTACCTTCAAACAAACAATAGATTTAGTTTTCTCTTTCTCATCTTCCGATGAGACATGACGTGCAAGGAAGGTGTAGTTTGCTTTATCATCACAATTGCACCATCCTACAGGAGATTCGTCTTCATAGACAAGATAACCGTGTATTTTATCTGCATGAATCATTTCAACTGCCACTTCACGTGCAATTTGAGAAAGCTGTGCCACGTTATTTTTTACCGGTTCAATAATTCTTCTATCAATTTCTTCTTGTGTCATATTCCATTGTGTACAATAGCAAACAACACTTCCCGAATTATCCTGATCAAAAATACAAAGATAATCTTCTATGCGGGATTTATCAAATTTAACTATATAATGCATTTCTGTTCCTTTCTTAACCCATTAAGGATCATACCCTTTGGGCATTGTTTCTCTTACCGTCTTAACGATATATCCGCTTAGTCCGTTCAAAAGAAGTTTAGTTGAATAATTTGAGCTATCAATAGAAAGAAGTTCTTCTCTGAAGGCAAACGAAGGCAGATCAATACAACCATCATGCCACATACAAATCAGTCGTTCTATTTTTGCCGTTCCGTTTTTCTTAATTTCAATCAAATCCTTCAGAATCTTCTCATGATCGGTTTCGGAATTCACATCTTGAAACGAAAGAGAAAAAAACGTGCCTTGGGCAGTAATAATTGCTATCACATTTCCATCTGAAAGTTTGTCCGCCTCCATTTTTGCTCTGTTAATGAGCATTTCCCATTGAACATCTAAAACATTTTCCCCTTTTTCATTCACCCAACTTCTGCATTTTTGCTGT
>CAJGDF010000336.1 GCA_904502105.1 uncultured Clostridia bacterium | reverse complement strand
TGGTCAGAATGTAGAAACTAGTTTGTCTCTTCAGAAAATAAATGAAATGCAAAAACGCTTGAATACAGGCTATACATCGTATTGGAGTTGATGGATATTTTATCGGTAGAACATAAGGATTTTTCATTAAAAATAGAGAGCTCGAAATTTGAGCTTATGAGAAGTAAGGCGAGAAGGAATATTTCGTCGGATAGTCTTATGTCGAGATATAAATGGAGTGAGCCGATAGATAAGATGAAATATAGGTATGAGGAATGGGATGCAACAGAGATGCAAGTGGAGGCTGATGCTGTGTTTTTTGATAATACAGATTATGCGGTGTGGGTTGATTTTCGTGGAGAGGTGGAGAGGGCTTCAATGGCGTTGTATGGTGGTCATGGGGAGTGTTTTTCGTTTTATAAATCGAAACAGATTTTGTCGGGTACGATAAATTATAAAAATGATGTTGGGCGGTCGTATATTGAAATAAATTATGAACGTAAGGGGAAGAAAAATAGGTTTAGGTTTGAATATGATGTATTGTCGGTGAAGTTAGATTATCATGCTCATTGGCGTAGAATATTGGAAGATGTTGAGAATGAGTATAGAATGTTGGCTTTATCGTTTTTGCGTAAAACATTTCATGGTTTTAATCCTGCTGTGGATGGGCAAAAGCCGGAATTGGTGTGGTGGAATATTTTTCAAGATAAGCAAAAGGAGTTGTTGAAAGCGGTGAGAATGATTGTTAATCAGCCTAAAAAGCGTTTGCGTGACACCCAAGAGTATCTTCGTGCGGATAAGATAAAAAGATGGACACCTCAACTTGAAAATGAGGTGGCAGAGCATAAATATGAGGCAGGGCGTTTGTATAAAGTTCCATTGCCTCAGTTGAATCAGGATACAGTAGAAAATAGATTTTTGAAATATGCTTTGATTCAAATACAGAAGAAGTATGATGTTTTGTGTGATAAAATATTGTCGTATAAAGCAGATTTTATTGATGCAGGGAAAAAGGCAGAGATGTTGCAGGTGAAGCAAGAAATAAAGGGGTTGGTACAACATTCGTTTTTTAGGAATATTGGAAAATTTAAAGGTTTACAGCAAGAGAATCTCACATTGCAAAGAGCGACAGGTTATGCTGAAGTGTATCGTACGTGGTTGTTGTTGAATAAGGCATATTCATTGGAAGATGGGTTGTATAAATTAGAGACAAAAGATATTGCGACTTTATACGAAATATGGTGTTTTATTGAGGTGAAGAAGATAGTTGAAGAGGTGTTGGATTTGAAAGCTGATAAAACCAAAAAAGTAGAGATGAAGGGTTTGTTTGATTTTGAATTGAAGCATGGAGATTATTCGCATGTAGTATTCAAAAAAGATGATGTGGAATTGGCGGAGTTGATATATAATCCTGCAAAAGAGACAAGTGAATCGGGTGGTGAAAAATTAAAAGGAGTTTCTAATGCTGAATCGTTTACAGTTCCGCAACGCCCTGATATTGTGTTGCAATTGACAAAACATGATGTGGAGAATGGATTAAAATTAACATATCTTTTTGATGCAAAATATCGATTGGCTGATGTTGATGGTTTTGATGCTCCTCCAAGTGATGCTATAAATCAAATGCATCGATATAGAGATGCTATTTATTATAATGAGGTAGCTAATGCACCAATGCCTAAAGACTTAAAAAAAGAGATTGTTGGTGGGTATGTTTTGTTTCCTGGTAGTGGAGGTCGTATAGATGTAGAGCGCCAAAAATTTTATGAATCTATCGCTCAGGTAAATATTGGAGCTTTTCCTTTACGCCCAGAAACAGGTAATGAAAGTAGGGAGTTGTTGGTGGAGTTTATTCGTAATCTTATACAGAGTTCAGCATCGCAATTAGTTAATGAAGAAAAGGTAATTCCTCAGAAAGGGTTTGAACATAAACTTGTAAATGTTGTTGATAGAACAAATGTGTTGATTGGGTATGTGAAAAATGGTCAAATGCCAATTATTGAGAAAAATCATTTATATTATACTCGTTTATTAGCAGATAAAGGAGCGATAGGTATTACACCTGAATTATTGACGGCTGAATATGTTTTGTTACATGGGGGAAAAGAGCCTATAAAATTGTATAGAATTAGGAAAAACGGCATTCATTCAAAATCAAAAAAAGAACTAGAAGAGAAAGGATTTACTCCTAAGCATGATGTGTATTTGTGTTTTGATTTATATAAAGATCCTACTCAGAAATATGCAGGAATAAATATTGCAGATGTTAAATTTGATAACATAGAAACAAAGCCATATACTGCTAATTTGGTGGAGTTTTTGAAGTCGCATATTGATAAGTAAAATTAT
>CAJGDF010000335.1 GCA_904502105.1 uncultured Clostridia bacterium | reverse complement strand
TACTCCAAAGCACGACTCAGATATTTGCTCATAAACTGTTCTATCAAAACATAGGTCCTCTGAGTCTTACTGTCATAGAATTTGCCTTCTTTGATCATCGATGGAATTGCACCAGGGTCAATATCTGGGACCAGTTTCTTGTTCGCAAACACAAGAAGGAGTTCATGGCAAACCTTTCTGAAACTACCGCAAGGACCTGCAGTGTTTTCAACATCTTCTATATTACAGCCGGCAATGACATATCTCACTATAGCTTTTGAAATGCCGATATGAGGGTATTTTCTATCTAATGCATCAGCGGCCTCAAAAACATTCTTGTATTTGTTTCGAATCTTAGCCTGAGCAGCATTAGAGGAATCTAAGTCTTCTCGCATTTTCATGATGAGTTCCCTGGAGACGCCCTCTGTGTTTAACGTAAATACTCTCTTGCCATCAACAAAATATGCTACTTTTTTTCTTCCTTGAAGTTTAAAGTTTTCCTTATCAGAAACGACGTAGAGGTGTATGCCTTTCTGTCTGATTTCACTGAAATCTTCTAATACGTCCGCAAACTCATCTGAATCCGCGTCAATAATAATAGCATCAATCAGTTCACTTGCCGAATTAAAGATTTGGCTATTGCAAATTTCATCATAAGTCTCATCAAAAGCGAATCTGCTGAAACCAACCTCACTATCAATCAAATCTGATATTGCAGTGTTTTTAGATAAAACGACAATATTGTATTTGAGACCTTCGTCTATGCGCATTCGCTCATCCAGCAACGCCTTTTCAACGACTTCCTTTTGTTTGCTTTTTGATTTATGTATTGAGACATGTTTGTATAGCATATCCCTAACCATAAACTCGTTGTTTTTATCAATGATGCTCGCCATATGATTTGCGATATCATCTGATAGAAGCAGGTACGCAAGATACTCTAATGATACAGGTGAGTCTTTTCTAAGTTTTATAGCATATACACCATTTTCAGGATAGCAATATTCGTCATCTGTTTGAATGTGAATACGCACACCATTGTCATATTTTAGGAAAATATGTGGGCCTTTGTATTCCTTCAGGATAGGGCTAGGTTGATCAGCTTTTAAATACGAGAATCTATTCGCTTTGCTAATGGCGTTTAGTATTGAATTGTGAAAATTCTGATCTGATAAAACTCTTACCTTTTGCTCCTTGCGATTTTTGTCACAAAATGTTCTAAAGGACATTATGTCTTTCAATGGGACATTAATAATGCCCTCTATTTCTTCATTTTGAGGTAAATAAATATCGTAACATAAGACATTGCCATTCTTCCTTAATGTCTTATAATCAACAAGTAACTCTTCGCTGTTTTTGATAAAACGGATTTGCTTATAGGCTTCCTCAAAATTTAAATGCAGCAATGACGTTGTTGTTTCAATATCAGAGAAAGTCTCTTTCGGAAATTCTATTACACTTTCAAGAGTTCTGCTTTTGATAATGTGAGCTCTGTATCTACTTATATCAGTTAAAACAGACGATGCAAATTCCTTATTGATTAAAAGAATTGCTTGTGAGAAGTTATAATGCTGTTTTTCTCTCTCTTCATGGTTCGCCTTTTTCCATTCTGCAACAGACATGCTTTTTACAGATGTAATAGTCACTCCGGTTGTTTGGACTGCAGATGTTGATGAGGTGGCTTGTCTATTCCTGCGAAAAACTCTTCTAAGTTCCTGTGTGTTAGGAGTGTATT
Organism: uncultured Clostridia bacterium; assembly: GCA_904502105.1. Taxonomy (GTDB): domain Bacteria; phylum Bacillota; class Clostridia; order Oscillospirales; family UBA644; genus HGM12619. The sequence continues at coordinate 618 of CAJGDF010000335.1, read as the reverse complement.
CGCCAATTTCTTCACTGTCGTCCAGATTTTTCCAAAGCAGTCGCATCGAGCTTTTTAAACTTTTACTTCTCTCTCTAAGAGTACTTTCAAAATTTTTCCCAACACTCAAGTTAGGTAATAGCACAACGGTATCGCAATTTTCAATATCTGCACCACTCGCTTTAATAGAAACGTTATCTGCTGCCATCAGATCCACTAGGAAATGAACCAACATTTCGTTCTCTCTATCTGTGGCATGGAAACTATATCTTTTGTCCTTGTCAAGGAATTTTAAGAATTTTACTGACGCTCCCTCGTAGAATGTTACTGATTGAGAATCTTTAAGTTGAGAATTTACACCATCGATAAATGATTTCGATGGGAATTGAAGGCTTGCTTCATTGCCCTTCTCTAAGGTATTCCAGATGTATTCTCTACATTCTTCTATAAAAGTCTCGTAACTCTTTAACTTACACAATCTAAACAGTTGTTCACGTCGATTGTTTATGTCCTCATGGAAGTGTAACCTTCTTCTCAAAACATACGTAAAGTCATGCATGTCCTCTAGACTGTCCTGCTTATGTACAATAGCCCAAAAAACATAAATTAGATCCCAGATTGTGTAATAATAATCCTCTG
>CAJGDF010000334.1 GCA_904502105.1 uncultured Clostridia bacterium | reverse complement strand
GGCTCTTTCCGCACCGTTCCCTCAGGTCAAATTTATTCCCACCGGTGGCGTAGACAGAAGCAATATCGACGAATTTCTTGCTTTTGATAAAATTGCGGCGATCGGCGGCAGCTTCTTTGTAAAAGAATCACTTGAAAAAATGGAGACTGAAAACAAATGAGTAAAGTAGTTACATTCGGCGAGCTTATGCTTCGTCTTGCTCCCAATGGTTATTACAGATTTTTTCAGAACGATCAGATGCAGGCAACATTCGGCGGCGGCGAAGCAAACGTGGCAGTTTCTCTTGCAAACTTCGGGCTTGACAGCGTTTATGTTACAAAGCTTCCTAAACATGCAATCGGTGAAGGTGCCGTAAGCTCTCTTCGTTATTTCGGTGTTGACACCTCAAAGATCGTTCGCGGTGGCGACAGAGTAGGTATTTATTTCCTTGAAAAAGGCGCATCTCAGAGAGGCTCTGTTTGTATTTACGACCGTGCGCATTCCGCGATCGCAGAGGCTGTTCCTTCCGATTTTGATTGGGACAGTATTTTTGACGGTGCTGATTGGTTCCATTTTACAGGTATAACACCTGCTCTCGGCGGCAATCTTGTGGATATCTGCCTTGAAGCTTGCAAAGCTGCAAAGGCAAAGGGCGTTAAAATATCATGCGACCTTAACTATCGAGGAAAGCTCTGGACAAGAGCAGAAGCAAGAGAGGCTATGACAAAGCTTTGCGAATATGTTGACGTTTGCATTTCCAACGAAGAAGATGCAAAAGATGTTTTCGGCATCGAAGCCGAAAATACCGATATTTACGGCGGCAAGCTTAACCATGAAGGCTATAAATCCGTTGCTAAACAGCTTGCGGATAAATTCGGCTTTGAAAAAGTCGCAATTACGCTCCGTTCATCTATTTCCGCTAATGATAACGACTGGGCGGGTATGCTTTACGACGGTGAAAACTACTGTTTCTCCAAATCTTACCATTTGCATATCGTTGACCGTGTCGGCGGCGGCGACTCTTTCGGCGGCGGCCTTATCTATTCTCTCCTTTCCGGTAAAGATTCTCAGGCTGCAATCGAATTTGCGGTTGCTGCATCTGCACTCAAGCATTCCGTTGAGGGCGACTATAACCGTGTTACCGTTTCCGAGGTTGAAAAACTCGCAGGCGGCGACGGCAGCGGCAGAGTTCAGAGATAATATTGTTTTAACAAAAAAATACCCATCGAATATTTATTGTATTCGATGGGTTTTCTGTTCTTTATTGAAAATTATTTTTTAACAACCGTTTTCTTCTTTATCTTTTTTACGGTAAGTACGACTGCAAGCACGATAACGGAGATTAAAACAACGATAACTGCAAGAACAACAAAAGTGAAAATATTTGCATTTCTTAACAGATCAATGGGATTAAGACTGCTGTAAACAACCTTTCTGCCGTCTGTTTCGGCATATTTGCTGTCCATTTCACCGCCCATAGTCTGAAGATATGATGCTATTGCATACCATTCTTTTACGGGATTTCCGTCTTTATCGTGAACAACGTAATTTACAAGCTCATCTGCCGCGAGGGGATTACCGTCTTTATCTCTGGGGGTAATTGCAATAAGACCCATGGATGTTTCTTCTACAGAGCCGAGCATCTGACCTGCATACATACCTGTAACGATGCGGTAAAGCTTTTCATTGTCTATTTTTTCGAGAGTTCCGTCATTACGGCGGAGCATTGCGTAGTCAACTTTATTAAAAATCATTCTGTTTGTGTTGAACGAATATTCAACACCGGAACAGTAGAGCTGAGCTGCACTCATAAGAGGCTGAACGGAAGCATCTACCTCAAGCGCATTTTTAAGGTCTTTACCTGTAACGTAAACGGCAATAAGTTCGCCCTCTGTTCCAACACCGAGTGATGCGGCATTGAAGACATCGGATGTTGTAATTTCACCCAAAGGCAAGCTTTCGCGTACAACACCTGCGGCCGTAAGCGCAACGTCAACTGTTTCGCCTGTCGCTTGTTCTACAGCCCACTTATATGCATCTGAGAATATATTGCAGACGGGAGATTCATGCTGAGTGGATTTTATCTGACCGACTGTTTCAAATTTTATATCGTTTTTAACAAGGACCTCGTCGAACGATACACCGTATTTTGCCAGATAATCTGTTTCTACGGTTGCTTTGAATTTTTCAACAAGTGCGGCTGTTTGCGCATCTTCGGGAGTGTTTTCATTTATGGGGATAAGCTCATAACTGTCGAGTGTACAGTTTCCGTCGCTTGTGTAGTCGAGTTCAACAACACCGAGATATTTGCCGTATTCTGCAGCGGAAACGATATACGTATTGTTTACCTGAATGGCTTC
>CAJGDF010000333.1 GCA_904502105.1 uncultured Clostridia bacterium | reverse complement strand
TATCGTTTCCGACCCCAATTACAATAAAGTCGGATAAACAGATCAACAGAAAATCGCTGAATAGCAAAAAGACAGAGAACGTAAAAATTCTCTGTCTTTTATATTTATTTTTTTATTTTATCCCAATAAGCCTTTGCGGCAAGCTCGGTTTTGTTGTCGCCGTATTCGTAATATACGTCGTTTTTTATCTTGTCGGGTAAGTATTGCTGTTTTACCCAATGGTCAGGATACGCGTGGGCATACTTGTATCCGATACCGTGACCTATCTTCTGCGCGCCGCCGTAGTGAGAATCCTTCAGAGAGCTTGGAATATCTCCGTATTCGCCTGAACGTATCCTTTCAAGAGCCGCATCTATGGCGCATATCGCGCTGTTGGATTTCGGTGCGGTCGCAAGTAAAATAACAGCTTCCGCAAGAGGGATGCGAGCTTCGGGAAAGCCCAGCTGCAATGCACTGTCAACACAAGCCTTTGTTATGCTTATTGCCTGCGGGTATGCAAGTCCGATATCTTCTGCCGCAATAACAAGCAGACGTCTGCATATCGAAGCCATGTCCCCGCCTTCAATGAGCCTTGCAAGATAGTGGAGTGCCGCATTTTCGTCAGAGCCTCTTATCGATTTCTGGAATGCGGAAAGAATATCGTAATGAGCGTCGCCGTCTCTGTCGTATCTCATGTTTGAACGCTGTGAAACTTCTTTTGCATCGTCCAGCGAAACGTTTACTTCTGTCTGACCTATCTTTACCGTCGTCAGCAGCTCCACCGTATTTATCGCTTTTCTTACGTCGCCGCCGCATGTTGAAGCAATATGCTCGCATACACCGTCTTCAACATTGATCTGAATATTGTTTTCGTTTCTTACTATATCAAAAGCTCTCGTTACCGCTTTTTGAACGGCTTTTCTGTCAACGGGCCTGAATTCAAAGACCGTTGAACGGCTGAGTATAGCGTTGTAAACGTAAAAATAAGGGTTTTCGGTCGTTGATGCGATAAGCGTTATTGAGCCGTCTTCGATAAATTCGAGCAGGATCTGCTGCTGCTTTTTATTGAAGTACTGTATCTCGTCAAGATAAAGCAGTATGCCGTTTGTTCCCTCTAAAGAGTTGAGGGACGCTATTATGTCTTTTATATCACCCGTTGAGGCGGTCGTTGCGTTAAGCTTATGCAGAGTCTTCTGCGTTTTAGCCGCAATGATCGAGGCAAGAGTCGTCTTGCCTATTCCGGATGAACCGTAAAAGATCATATTGGGTATGTTTCCGCTTTCAATTATCTTGTAAAGCGGTCTGCCTTTACCGACAAGGTGTTCCTGACCTACAAAATCCGAAAGCTCGGTCGGTCGGATTTTTGCCGCGAGAGGGGATGCCATATGTTATTCTCCGAAAATTTATGCGAAATATCTGTCGATGACTTTCTGAACGGTGTTGTTCCACTCCATGAGGTTTTCCCAACGGTTTGCGATGGTGCTGATGTCCTTGAGAACAAATTCGCAGGGGGTGGAGTTACGTTTGCAGGCTTCGAGAACTCTTGTGATCTCTTCTTCAACAGGAGCGGGATCAAATGTCTTGTTTGCAACGAATGCGGGGTTGGGCTTGTATGAAAGAACAAAGTCTTTGCCCATGATCTCTGCGGCCTCGTCAACATTTGCCCAGGGAGTGATGGAAACTCTGTGGAGATTTTTGATGTCTCTTATCTGATCGAGCTTGTTGTGAAGAGGTTCACAGCAGCCGTAATATGTGCGTTTGCATCTGTCAGCATAAGTTTTAGCGTAATCAACGTCAAATTCCTGCTGCATATCGGGTGAAACAACTGCGAGGACCTGCGCGGATGTTCTGCACCAGATATCTTTACATGTGATCTTTTCTGTATCGAGATCTTTGTGCGGCATATCGTAGCAGAGGGCAGGGGTACAGTGCAGATAATATACTTCTGTTTCAAGAACATTGAGACGTTCATATTCATCAAATTCGTAATTGTGAATATCGGTAAGTCTCTTCATGAGCGCGTGAATAAATTCGGGACGGTCGTAAAGATCCTCATAGCATTTTTCAATGCCGTGAAGTGACATAAGGAAGTCCCAAGAAGCGAAGCCGGTAACAACGCCTGTTTTTCTTACGGGGATGATGTCGCCGAGAAGCTCTTTTGTTTTATTGATAGCGTTTTCTGTGCCTTCTTTATCGTAGGAAATTGTCGGGAATTTGATCTTTTCAACGTCTTCGTCGTTTATGAGCTGGTCTTCATATTCATGAGCAGAAATATATGCACCTGTTGTAGAGGGGATCTGTTTTTCTTTGGAGTGAATGCCGTATCCGGTGTTGTGAACGTGTGCACCAACGCTCCAATAAG
>CAJGDF010000332.1 GCA_904502105.1 uncultured Clostridia bacterium | reverse complement strand
TATAATAATAACATAATAAGATGAAGTTGTCAAGTTGTTTTTTGAATTTTGACATATAAAATGAGTTCGGATCTTTCACCGAACTCATTTAAATTATGTTTATTTAACGATCATAAAGTCGGACTGGAGGGGGAGGTCAACAGAGCTTGAACCAACCATAACTCTCATCTGACCGGGTTCAACAACCCACTGATATTTCGGGTTGAGTGTTCTGAAAGCAAGCTCGCCGAGTTCGATTTCGATTCTCTTTGTTTCTCCTGCTTTAAGTGCGATTCTTTTGAATCCTTTGAGTTCCATGCCGGGTTTAACAACGGAAGCAAAATAGTCTCTGATATAAACCTGAGCAACTTCTTCACCGTCAACGTTACCGGTATTAGTTACGTTGAAAGAAACTTTAAGAGTTTCGTCTGTCTTGATCTCTTCGGAAGAAAGTTTGAGATCGGAGAATTCAAAAGTGGTGTATGAAAGACCGTAACCGAAGGGGAAGAGGGGATTTCTGTCAATGCCTTCAACGTATCTCTTGCCGCCTGCGGGTTTTCTGCTGTAATGGACGGGAATCTGACCGAGGGTCTTCGGGAAGGACATCGGGAGTTTACCACCGGGATTGACATCGCCGAAGAGTGCGTCAACAATAGCTCTTGCACCGAATTCGCCGCCGGGGAACGCTTGAATGATTGCGGGAATATTTTCATTTTCCCAAGTGATAGTCATCGGACGACCGCCTTCGAGAACGAGAATGACAGGAGTTCCTGTTGCATGGATAGCTTTGAGGAAATCGAGCTGTTTACCTGGGAGGTTAAGGTCGCATCTGTCAAGGTTTTCACCGCTTGTTATTTCGTGGAAGTCACCGAGTGCCGCGATTGCAATATCAGCATTCTTAACAATTTCAATAGCTTTGTTGATATCCGCAGGTTTATGCTGCCAACCGAGAACAACCGCAACACCGCGTTCGTCGTTTCTGTATTCGATCTTTATATTATACTGCTTCTTTTCGAACTTGAACGGAACAAGGCTGTCGCCTTTCTTATCATCCCATGCATCGATAAGGAGTTTGTCATCGATCCAGAGTTTTATGCTGTCCTGACATTTAAATCCGATAAATGCGTCCGCTTCAATAGGACTTTCAATAATACCGGTCCAACGTGCAGAGAATTTTGCATCAACACAGTCAGCAGTCTTTGTAGCGATAAAGCTAAAATCTATAGCTTTGTCTTCACGTATAAGAACAGGTTCACCGATAGGACCTTCAGGATTGTTGTAATATTCACCTGTAAGTTTTACATACCATTCGTTTGGGATGCGGTTCATTGTAAGTTCTTTGAAATCGCAACCTTTTTCGTAAACAACTTCTGTTTCGTCGCTTACAACATCCTTGATGCAGCTTAAAATCGTGATCTTATCGTAATTTTTATCTGAAATAGAGTAGTTACCAAAGTTAAGAATATTACCGAGAGGACCGACAACTGCTATTTTCTTAAGATCTTTCTTGAGAGGAAGAATATTGTCTTTATTCTTCAAAAGAGTAATGGATTTCTTTGCGATCTCGTATGAGAGTTTTTGATGTTCTTCGCAATGGAATACTTTCTCTTCAAGAGTTTCGTCAATATAAGGATTGTCAAAAAGTCCGAGATCAAATTTAACTCTTAAAACTCTGCTTACTGCAAGGTCAAGCGTTTCCATAGACATCGTACCGTTATTTATATGATCTATGATAGCTGTCTGATAAAGATCATGAGGGAAATCGTAGAGCTGAACTTCTGTACCTGCTTCGAGAGCCATTCTGATTGCTTCCTGCTTTGTTTCGGCAACATTATGGTCGCAGTTAAGCATTGAAATGGCGCACATGTCAGAACGTACAAAGCCTCTCATTTTCCATTGTTCACGGAGTACCTCTGTAAGAAGCTCTCTGTCGGAAGGTACAGGCTGACCGTCTATTGAGCTGTAAGAACACATAACATTATATGCACCGGCATCTTTAACAGCTGCTTCAAATACGGGCTGGCAGTATTCATACATTTCGTGTTTACCGATAGCGGCGGGTGAACAGTTTAAACCACCTGCGGGTTCGCCGTAACCGGTATAGTGTTTAAGTTCAGATGCAACTTTGTCCGGACGTGAAATATCATCGCCCTGAAGACCTCTTACGATATGATATGCAAATCTGGAAGAATGATAGGTATCCTCACCAAAGTTTTCTTCGGTTCTGCCCCAACGCGGTTCTCTTGCAAGGTCACAAACAGGAGCCCAAAGTTCCTGGACGCCGCATGCTCTTGCTTCTCTTGCCATTACTTCGCCCATTGCTTCGCCGAGTTCGGGTTCAAATGTTGAACCTAAAGCGCTTTGCTG
>CAJGDF010000331.1 GCA_904502105.1 uncultured Clostridia bacterium | reverse complement strand
TATTTATTACAAGACACCGGAGCATGAACCAAATTTAAAACTGACCGTTACGACAGGACTTATTAATCTTATCGGAGACTTTCTGAGTATCATACCTCCGACAAGAGTACACAACCCACCGCCTCAACCAACCGAAATGGATAAATGGGAGAAGGAACAACTTGAACAGATACTCGGAAGAAGAATAACTATGGATTCGTTTCTGATTTATTGTAAAAAGAAAGAAGATGAAGAGGAGAAATATCAGTATGGGTTTTATTTATAACAACTATGTAAAAGCAATTCATACAATTGAATATTTGCAAAACAAAATGAGGAAAATATATTTACTGTAAACAGAAGAAGAGGTAAGCTGATGGCTAAAACTTCATCAAACGAAGAACTTGAGAAGCGAACCGCAGAGGATATATGGCTGAACTTCTTTAACAGATATTTGTTTGAGCACGATCTGATTTCAGAGAAAGAGTACAAACAAATGACTGAAAAGATCGCCGCTAGAAGAAAGAATATATCCTTGAAATTAAAACCTGCTTAATAATTTCAACCGAAAAGAACAGTCAGAAATTCTTTTCGGCTACATATCAGATCAAATAAGTTTACCTTAAAAAAACAACCCGAACCGAAAGCAAATCTTTCGATTCGGGTTGCATGAATGAAAATATATTTTGATTTACATTTCACTTTCATTTTTTTTCTTTAAGGCAGCGCGGCTCTTCGCCAAAGCTAAAAGCTGCGTTGATCTCTTTCGAATGAAAGCTTCTGTTTTCTGCAATCTTCTTTCATCAAGATTAAGTGACGGATGACGTTTAAAAGTAAAGCTTGCCATTTTACGAAGTTGAGCACTTTGAGTTTTTCCAATAACTTCGATCGCGATTCTGTCAAACGTAAGTCCGTCATACGGTGTTGTCAACGTTTTTGAATAAGATTCGAGATCGTCAAACTTATCAGGCGATGCCTGACTGAAAAGAGAATGTCCATGGTCAAAAATAGGCGCAGGAGAAATGAACTTTCCGCTTTTATTATCTCTGAGAAGTCCGAAGTTTCCGAAATGTCTGTCTTCGTTATATATCAAAGCATCAAACATCAGCATGCTACGTATCTGTTCTCCGAATTCAATGCCGAGACTGTCATAATAATCTATCGCTTTTTTCAGCGTAATATCAGGAATCACCTGCCATATCGGAACATATGAAACATCAACACTGCTAAACAGTCGGCATTTGGAAGCAAGAATTCCCTTCCAATTTTCAAGATCATAATGAACCGCATTCAAGCCCATATGTTCGGCAATCTGACAGGCATAATATTCACTGTACGGCTCGTTTCCGCCATATGTCAGAATATCATTTCCTCCCTTATAAAGGTATATTCCATCGTCTTCAATAAAACGCCATGCCTTCGGCAGAGCGCCGCCTGTTGTAAACTCCGGAGAGGTAGTAAACCTTCCATGATCTTGCTCAACACCGGTGTAAGCAACAAATGATAAGATTTCAGAGAAACGATTATCATACAAATTGTAATCCGAGAATTTACCGTCAAAACTATCCGATACAACCCAATAGCTGTCATTAAGAGACAATCCTCTGCAAACATCAATAATTCCTTTTGTGTCATTCGCATTCAGTCCGAACGTGGAAAGGATCTCTTCTACGAAACGTCTGTTCTTCGGAACCACACGACTTTTGAGCCAGGAAACAATGCCTTCTCCTGTAAGTTCAAGACCGACAGGAAAAAGCCTCTCATACTGTTTATCAACAGATAAAATTTGCGCTTTCAAGCCTTCTAAGCCATAATCAGTAAGAGTAAAACGAACAAGTTCGGTATCATACAATTTTAAAATATAGGTCTGCATTACCGGTTCTTCCTTATCTGTCAATTCAAAATCAATATTCTTTCCAAGAGCCGTTGATATTTTCAACAGCATATCAACAGTCAGATTCTGAGCACCGCTTTCAAGCCTGCAGATATTGGAACGTTGTGTCCCTATCATCTTTGCAAGCTCCGATTGCGTTATTCCTTTCTCTATTCTTGCGGCAACAAGTTTTGCCACAATATCACATCTTTGATCAACGATATTTTTATTGGAATCCATGAAAAATACATTCTTTCTGAAGAAATCTATTGCAAATACTTATAGTCGTATCTCAAATACTGCAAAATAATGATTTACGTCGCTTATATGTTATCATAAATGATAACATATGTCAAGAGATATTCTGTAAAAACAAAAACAATTTATTCTTTATACCAACATTTTTCAGTCTATCCAAAGTCTTCACTTGCATTTTGAAATCAAATATGATATAATAACAGAAAATGATAAAACGAACTTTATAAAGGAGTTTTAATGGATATATTAAACATCC
>CAJGDF010000330.1 GCA_904502105.1 uncultured Clostridia bacterium | reverse complement strand
CCTGAGCCTGAGAGATACCTATCTCGTCGGCTATCTCCATCTGGGTCTTGTTCTGGTAGTATCTCATATTGATAATTCGCCTCTCTCTATCGCTCAGCTTTTTCATATCCTCGCGGAGAACGATGTTTTCAAGCCATATCTCGTCCGAGCTGTTCGAGTCGCTTAGCTGATCCATAACGTATATCGAGTCTCCGTTCTCGCTATAAACAGGCTCATAAAGGGAAATAGGCTCAATTATAGCTTCCATTGCTCTTACTACTGCATCTTTATTTTCACCAAGTCTTGCTGCGATTTCCTCAACAGTAGGATCAGATTGTTTTTCATTCACAAGCTCTTCTCGTACCTGCAGGGAACGATATGCGAGATCTCTCACCGAACGGCTGATCCTAATTGCATTGTTGTCACGTAAATATCTACGTATCTCTCCAATTATCATCGGAACCGCATAGGTAGAAAATTTAACGTCAAAATCAGTATTGAAATTATCTACCGCCTTCACAAGCCCCATACAGCCTACTTGAAATAGGTCATCCATATTTTCTTTTCTGTTCGTAAATCTTTGTATAATACTTAAAACAAGTCTTAGATTTCCGTATATCAGTTCTTGTCGGGCAGAGGGGTCGCCTGCCTTTGTTTTTTTCATAAGCTCATTCTTTTCATCGTCGGTAAGAATTTTTAATTTTGACGTGTTAACGCCACAAATCTCAACTTTGTTATAATACATAAATATACTCCCGATATAAGCAAAATTTAATGCTTACATCGGGAGTATTGGCTTAAGTATTCGTTAGTTATTCAAAAATGGTCATATGCTACTTTTTACCATACAAAGCTCGGTTACGGGAGACGTGTTGATCTTTAGTATTTGATCAGCATATTTAAGATCTGACTCGTCGTGTGTCACCGTTATTACCGTTTTGTTTTTCATGAAATTAAAAACGTAATCTGCAACCTTGTCTTTGGTTTCACTGTCAAGGGCACGGAAGGGTTCATCGAGAAGCAAAACGTCAGGTTCAAAAGCAAGTGCTCTTGCAATAGAAACTCTTTGCTTCATTCCACCCGAAAGTTCTGCGGGGTAGAGTGATAGTGCATCTCCAAGACCAAGCGCCATAAGAAGTTTTTGTGCCTTTTCTTCTGATTCTTTTTTGGGCAGATCAATTACCATAGCAACGTTTTCCGTTACAGTTTGCCAATCGAAAAGTCTTGGCTCTTGGAAAACGTATGCAGTCTTTACGTTATTTGATTTTTTTACCATTCCTTCGTTGGGTTTTATAAGCTCTGCAATAGCGTTGAGAATAGTGGTCTTTCCGCATCCTGATTCACCCATAATGGCATATTTAATTCCGTCCTCAAATTTAAAATTCAAGGTGTTAATGACGGATTTTTTTTCGAAGTTTACCGAGAGGTTATTGAGTGTTATCATGCTCGTACCTCCGTGGTTGTGTCGGAAATCTTGAATGGAAGTTTTGATAACAGATAAATAAAGCTTTTTTCTAATATCAGGCTCAAAATTACCGTGACAAGTGTCCAAGCAAAGAGAAGCTCTGTGTCAAGATATGTTTTTGAAAAATAAAGTTCCGTACCTATAGCGGACGTTGGTGTACAAAGCACCTCCGCAGCAACGCCCGCTTTCCAAGCAAGCCCGAGTGCTGCACGACAGGCGGCAAGAAAATACGGCAATATGCTTGGTATATATAGCTTTGTCAGTTGTTTGAATGGAGTGAATTTGTATACCTTTGAAACTTCCTTGAGTTCTTTTGGAACAGATTTTATTCCCGATGAAACGTTGGTCCAAATAATAGGAATTACTAAAAGTGACGTTATAAAAACGGGAAGAGAATTGCGACTCATAAAAATTATTGCAATAAATATGAACGATGCTACGGGAGTAGCCTTAACAGCGCTCATAAGCGGTGTAATAAGAACGTTTACAAATGAAATCTTCGTCGTAATTACCGCAAGGATTATTCCTATAACTAGTGCCACAATAATTCCAAAAAGAATACGTAAAAGCGACTGTGAGATAATGAGCCAAAATTCAGACGTTTTTATAAGTCCTACAGTACTTGATATGACATCTTTCGGTGAGGGAATAAGAAAAGAATTGTTTATTCTGTACGAGGCAAAAGCCCATACGCATACCCAAAAAATTATTGATAAGGTTATCTGAATTATTTTTTTTAAGAAATTCATTTTACGTAGTAGAAGCCATCATCGGGAATAGCAACGATAGACTTGTTATCAGCCGCGAAAAGCTTCTCGTAAAATACTGATATTGCCGCTTTCATTTCATTTCCTTCTATGAAGCAGATGTTGCAGTTGGGAAGAGCTTTCTTTGCGATAGCTTCGTTAGGAAGTATGCCTGCCT
>CAJGDF010000329.1 GCA_904502105.1 uncultured Clostridia bacterium | reverse complement strand
GTCCGAAGACGAAGTTCCCACTATTCTCGGCGCTCTTATCTCAACCGAAGAAGAAGCAGAAGCTCTTAAAGTTCCCGAGGTTGGTGCGGCAAGAACAGGTCTTTGCATTGAAGCTATCACAAAGGTTTGCACTATGATTACAGACCGTCCTGTTTTCGCAGGCGTTATCGGTCCGTTCTCTCTTGCAGGCAGACTTATGAGCGTTACCGAAGCTCTCGTTAACTGTCTCGATGAACCCGATATGGTTCATATCATCATGGAAAAATGTACAGAATTCCTTATTAAGTACATGAACGCATACAAAGCTACCGGTGCTAACGGCATTGTAATGGCAGAACCCCTTACAGGCCTTCTTTCTCCCGACCTTGCCGAAGAATTCTCCGAACCTTATGTTAAGAGAATTATCGATGAGGTTCAGACCGATGATTTCATTGTTATTTACCACAACTGCGGCGATAACATCATAAAGATGATCGATTCTATCCTCCGTGTAGGTGCTGCGGCTTACCACTTCGGTAATGCTATCGAAATGGCTGACATGATGCCTCATATTCCCGAAGATATCGTTGCTATGGGTAATATCGACCCCGCTTCTCAGTTTAACTCCGGTACTCCCGAATCTATGAGAGAAGCAACTCTTTCCCTTATGAATGACCTTTGCCCGAAATACAAGAACTTTGTTATTTCTTCCGGCTGCGATATTCCTCCGACAGCAAAATGGGAAAACATTCATGCATACTTTGATGCTGTTAAAGAATATTACACCAAATAATTAATCACATAAAAAACTTTGCGCCGCTCTCTTTTCGTATGTTCTGAGGCGGCGCTGAATATGTTTAAAAGAAGATTTTAATATGAGTATTTTAACAAAAGACAGATCATTTTACAAAACCCTGCTCGTTATAGCTCTTCCCGTTGCTCTTCAGCAGCTCATCTCGCTTGCGGTCGTTATGCTCGACAATGTTATGGTCGGCTCTCTCGGAGATGTTTCTCTGTCGGCCGTTTCACAGGCAAATCAGGTTACTGTATTTTTTACATTCTTCGTCCGAGGTATTTCGGGCGGCGCGGCACTTCTGATCTCGCAATATTGGGGTAAAAAAGATACAGGCAGAATAAAACAGATATTTTCGATGACGTTTATCACAACCGTTGCTTTGGCGGGTACGGTAACGCTTTTTGTATTCTTTTTCCCGTCTCTCGTTGTGAAATTCTTTTCAAACAACTCGGATATTCTTTCCGAGGCTACGGATTACATAAAGATAGCTTGTTTTTCGTACATCCTTTTTGCTGTTTCAGATACTTTTATAGCAATGCTTCGCTGTGTTGAGATAGTTAAGATAACATTTGTTATTTCAATTATTTCGTTTTTTACAAACCTCAGCGGCAACTATATTCTCATTTTCGGTAAACTCGGTCTTCCCGCGATGGGGGTTCAGGGTGCGGCTCTTGCAACTGTTATAGCAAGATCGATCGAGCTTATTATTGTAATGGTATTTTTCTTTAAGATACAAAAGAAGATCAATGTTAACCCCAAAGATCTTTTCTTTGCCGAAAAGATCATGTGGAAAGATTTTTTCAAGTACGGAATCCCTGTTATCATCGGTGACGTTCAGTGGGGACTTGTCGGTGTTGTAAAAGCAGTTGTTATCGGCAGACTCGGTCTTGAGATGATGGCTGCGGTCTCTATAACGGACGTAGTTATGCAGTTGGGACTTATTTTTGCGAACGGACTTGCGGCAGGCGCATGTGTTATAATCGGAAAAACAGTCGGTGTCAACGATTTTAAAAAGACGAAAGAATATTCGAGATCTATCGAGATAATTTTTGCCGTTGTCGGTATTTTTATGGGTCTTCTTGTCTTCTTTGTCAGAGCTTTTCCTGTTTCGCTTTATACGGAAATTTCAGACGCCACACGTTCTCTTGCAATGCAGCTTCTCGCTATCGGTGCATTTTCTCTTATGGGAACAAGCTATCATATGGCTTGCTTTACAGGTATTAACAGAGGTGCAGGCGACAGCCGATTTGTTTTTAAAGTCGATATGGTATGCGGCTGGCTTGTTGTTATCCCTCTTACGGTTCTTACTGCTGTTGGATATCTTAACTCTTGGGCGCCGTTTTTCACGCTTCCGCTTGTATTCCTTTGTACACGTATAGACCAGTGCTTCAAATGGATAATTGCTTGCATCCGTTTGAGAGGCAACCGTTGGATAAGAAACGTAACAAGGGATTAACTGAATAAAAATTGCTTTGCTCAAATGCTTTAAAACATTCGGGCAAAGCTTTTATTTATTCTTTATTTTTACTTGACTGTTAAATATGTCTATGATATAATGAAGAAAACTTTTCAATTTGGAAAAGGTGGAGGCTTTATGAACGAT
>CAJGDF010000328.1 GCA_904502105.1 uncultured Clostridia bacterium | reverse complement strand
TGTTCCCCATTTTTCTGTATTCTGTACATCCAGGAGCGAAGATAACCCAACAAGATATCCCCTTGCTCTTGAGAAATTACTCAAAACACTTGTGTCGCAAGTTACAAGGTCATAAAGATGAGATCCGGACATAAGCGATGCACTCAAATTATCAGCTATAACTGTGGAGTTAGAGTTGTTATCAACAATAATCTTACAGTTATAAGCAGATTCGATTGACTTTTGTCTTTCCAAAGCGTTATCAGCAAAATTTGTTCCCGGAATAAATCCGAAAATATTATCAACGCCATCCATATATCTGCTCATTGAAAAGCCCCAGGTAACCGAAAGACCGTCAAAATTAATATCCCCCGTTTCAATTTTATACTCGGGAACGATTTCCGGAGCGGAATCGGTACAGGAGCAAACAAATATCATTGTTAAAATCATAACAAATATAAATCTGAACGACTTCTTCATAATTAACCATCCTTTGATTTTTTCATATTATAGCATTTAATCATTTGTAAGTCAACAATAAAGAATACAATTCATAGAAATTTAAAAGAAAGACCTCTTGATTTAATCTCAAGAGGTCTTAATCTTATGTATTTATTCGCCGTAAACAGCGATTCTGCCCTCATAATGAGGAATCATATAATCTTCGAGGATGTCCTGATATTTGGATTCTAAGCTTTCAAGAATAACTCGTACGGATTCGGTACTGTCTTTAAGCGTATCGATAACAGATCTTCCGCCTTCCTTAAAGAAACCGTATTCCGCATGAGAAATCATATTAAACATAATACCGGCATCACGTTCATCGAAGAATATTTGTTTACCCATATAATCCTGTAATTCTGCTTTTGTCTTGTAAGCATCGAACGGTTCGTACATTTCGGACAAAACGATCGCAGTTGCTTCAAGTTCCTTGACGTTCAAAGGAATAACCGTAGTATATTCCAAACTTGAATGGTCACTATAGTAGTAGTTAGGCACGGCATTGGGACCTTGCGGATAAGGAATATAACCAACGTTATTGGCTCTGTACATAACACAGTTTTCATCTTTCAACAGCTCATATCCGCGAAGTGTAAGCATAAAGATATCACCGTTAACAAACCAATCAACACCCGGTCCACCATGAGCATCCGCAGGATAGAAACAATCCTTACATGTTTCTCTTAAAATCTTAGTAGCACGTTCGAGAGCCTCTATACCTCTCTCGGAATACAGACCGCAAGAAACCCCGTTTTCATCATACATACTCATTGTAACGCCGTTTGACAGGAACATTGAAATAAAGTAATACGGAGGATGAATTGCCATTGCGTAAATCGTTCTGCCTGCCTCTTCCGTGGTGTAAGCATGCAGTACTTCCTCAAATTTATCCCAAGTCCATGTGCCGTTTTCAACGTATTCACGAGGGTCGGTGTGACCGTATTTAGTTATAAGATCTTCATTTACAACGATAGGATAGTCTGTTGAATTATATACCAATTCAGGCCATGCATAAGGAACGACACCGTAAAGATCATCTTTCCACAACATAGACTGCAGCATTCCGGGGGTTCCCCATTTATCTGTGTTATGAACATCTATCAACGAAGAAATTCCGGAAAGATATCCTGCGCGCATAGGGTCAACAAGTCCGTAAGAGCCTCCGATAGCAATATCGTAGCGAGGCTGTCCTGACATAACAGCAGTATTGATCGCAGTATTGATATCACCGTTATATTCAACCTCGATCGTACAGTTTAAAGCATCTTCAACCTCTTTTTCTCTGTCAAGAGCCATATCGGAATGCGCCGTACCGTCAATATAACCGTAAACTGTTCCGGTATATGCATGACCCCATACAAAATTCAAGCCATCGAGGTCAGCAGCCGAAACATCGGTATTGTATTCAGGGACGACTTCCGGTTCTGAAACCTGACATGCACCGAGAAGAAAAAGAACAGAAAGGAAAAGAACAGCAAATTTACTTGTTTTTTTCATAAGATCACCTCTACCCTATTATTTTCATTAATACACCCAATCGTGTATTTTCTACAGTTTAACACAATAAACCGCAAAAGTCAACACGAAAGACACAATTCACAAATTTGTAAAAAAATCAGACCTTTTGATTTAATCTCAAAAGGTCTTAATCTTATGTATTTATTCGCCGTAAACAGCGATTCTGCCCTCATAATGAGGTTTAAAAACATTTTCAAGCAATTCTTCGTAAGTTTCTTCAAGACTGTCGAGAACTTCTGTAACAGATCTGTCTTTTATAATCTGATCAAAAACTGTACGAGCGCCGTCCTGGAAAAAACCGTATTCGGTATTTTGAAGCATATTAGCATAAACACGGGCATCCTGTTCTTCAAAGAAAATCTGTTCAGCATAATAACTGATAATA
>CAJGDF010000327.1 GCA_904502105.1 uncultured Clostridia bacterium | reverse complement strand
TGAGATATTCGACCTCGTGAGAAGAAACGAAGCCTGAAAGAAATTTTTCGTTTAATTTAACGCTCATATTCATTCGCCTTTCAAGTTATTTTCCCTTATATTATACAACAAGCTTTTTATATTTTCAAGAGAATTTTTTGAATTTCACCTATCCGCAGGCAATTCTTTTTAGTATTCTTGTAAAAATGTCCCAAAATCCGATTTTTTCTACCGATTCCGAGGCGTAAATGTCGCTTTTTCCTATCTGCTCACCGTCGATTTTATATATCACACTACCGATAGAGTCGCCGCACTTTATCGGAGCAACAATGCTCTCAGGAATATCGTATTCAAGCTCCACTGCCCCTTGTTTTGTTTTATCTATAACAGTCTTAAATGGCGACGAGTAAAGCTCCGCAGAATCAATATTTCCCTTTGTGATTTTGATATTCTCGATATACTCCTCGCTCTTTTCATAAAGGGAGAAATTTGCAAATCCATAGTCAAGAAGTTCTCTTGCGGCGGCATTTCTTTCATCTCGAGTCCTTGCGCCGAGAATTACTGCAACAAGCTGCATATTACCCCGCTTTGCAGTTGCGCTGACACAATATCCCGCCTTGTCTGTTGACCCGGTTTTAAGACCGTTGCAGCCGTCGTAGTAGCGAACTAATCTATTTGTATTAGTTAAAGTAAATTCGCCGTTTCTAATGCTATCCTGCCAAATAGAGCTATATTCAAGGATAATACTGTGCTTAATCAGCTCGCATGAAATTGTAGCAATATCGGCAGCACAGCTATAATGGTTTGTAGTAGTATCGTCGAGGCCTGTTGTATTCTCAAAGTTGGAATTCTTAAGTCCAAGCTCTGCGGCTCTTCGATTCATCATCTTAACAAATGCAGATTCACTTCCTGCGCACAACTCGGCAAGAGCAACCGATGCATCGTTTCCACTAGCAATAACGGCACTCTTGATAAGATCCTCAACCGTAATCTTCTCGCCCTCCTCTAAGAAGACCTGACTACCTCCCATAGATGCGGCATAGGCGCTGACACGCACCTGATCGGAGAGCGAGAATTTGCCTGCGTCGAGTGACTCGCACACAAGAAGCAATGTCATAACCTTGGTGACCGATGCAATAGATGCCGCTTTAAATTCGTTTGTAGCATACAACACCTTGCCCGTTGATGCCTCGCATAAATAAGCGGCGGTAAGATCATAATCAAGAACGAAATCGGGGTTATTATCGACTGAAGTGATTTCTGCCTCTGCTTTTCCCTCTTTTTCAGCAAATGATACAATTCCAAACGATGCAACAATTACAATAACAAGTATTAAAGAAATGATTTTTTTCATATTAGCCTCCCAAAGCATTTGCTAAATTATATTAGCCATGCCACGGCTTTTATGAATGAATTTTACTCGGCGGTAAGCTGATCAAGTGTGCCAAAGGTGTAGCCCATATCCTTCCACGCACGTATCAACTCAGGAAAAATCTCAGCATTAGTATCAGAGGTAGGATGGAACAGCATTACAGCACCGTTGTGGGTGTTCTCGAGCACCTTTTTCTTTGCTTTCTCACAATTCATCTGTCGATTATTGTCCCAATCATCATAGGCAAAGCTCCAGAATATCGTCTTATATCCAAGACCGCTTATGCATTTTAAAGCATCAATACTATAGCACCCCTCGGGGAAACGAAAATACTTTGATAATTCTCTTCCCGTCTTTTCTTCATATATTTTTTCAAGTGCGGTAAGGTTTCTTGTAATTTCATCGGTTGATGCACAGGAGAGATTCTTGTGATTTTTTGTATGATTACACACAAGATGCCCCTCGTCAGCCATTCTAAGAACCAAATCGGTGTTCTTTAATATAATGTTGTCAAGGAGAAAGAACGCGGCAGGAACATTCTCTTCCTTTAATATATCAAGGATTTTCTCGATATTTCCGTTTTCGTATCCTGCATCAAAGGTGAGATAAATTACCTTTTTTTCATCGTTAACGCTTGTGTCAATATAATAGGCACCATACTGCCTTATTTCCTCTGCCTCGGGCGGAAAGGTGGGCGCAGAACCCTTGCAGCGCTTTAAAAACCAATGAAGATCATCCTGAGCATAGGTTTTGCTTCCGTAAGAAAAAACAAGTGCTACGAGCAGAGATAGGCCTAATATTTTACATATCTTTTTCATATTTACTTCCTTTATAGTTGATATGAATTTATTATATGTAATCATTTGGTCTATAACAGAGGTAAAAAAAGGGACTGCTACCGAAGTAACAGTCCACTTTAGCAAATATTAAATTACTTATACTTGCGCTTTCTTGCAGCCTCAGCCTTCTTCTTGCGCTTAACGCTGGGCTTTTCGTAATGCTCTCTCTTACGAAGCTCGGTCATGATACCGGACTTAACGCACTGTCTCTTGA
>CAJGDF010000326.1 GCA_904502105.1 uncultured Clostridia bacterium | reverse complement strand
CAGAGAAAATGGCTTCGCTATTTATTTTCGAGGCGTGTACGTTTCCAGTAATTATTCATTTTCCATGAATTGTCGTACGTTACCTCTTGGCCTAAAAAATCGGGGACATCAAATTTTTCCGCAGCCTCGACCGACTCAAACTCGACCTCAGCATACATAAACTCGGTTTTTGTTCCTTCATCAACAAGGGAACATTCGAGGACAAGGCCATCGGGCAAAGCGTAACAACGCAGAAGTTTTTTTATCGGTTCTTTTTCTGCAACCCTGCAAAGCCCGTCAAACTGTTCCTTGGAGATATCTATTTCTATTTCTTCTCTTACAAGCTCGCCCGAACCCTTGACGGTTAAACGATACGTTTCTCCGGCTGAGGTCTTCTTACTTCTTGCACGGACGGTCGGCATAACGGAGATGTAAAGCTGATGCATTTCACATTCGGATATAAGAGGAAGCGCATCGGGGAAACGGTCGATTAAAAATTTACGTTCTATCTCCATAAATTTCAACTCCTTTCACAGTCTCGCTTGACAGAGAGACATGTTTCTGTTATAATTTCATTATAAATATTTTAATGTAGAAAAATGGTGAGAAAATGGTCAATTTCGGAAATGACTGGGATGAAGTTTTAGCAGGTGAGTTTGAAAAAGATTATTATCTGACGCTCCGCTCGTTTTTAAAAAGCGAATATTCCACACACACGGTCTATCCCGATATGTATGATATATTCAATGCATTAAAGCTGACCCCGTATAAGAATGTACGTGCGGTAATTCTCGGACAGGACCCATATCACGGCCCCGGGCAGGCGCACGGGCTTTGCTTTTCCGTTAAAAAAGGAATACAGCCGCCACCGTCACTTGTTAACATCTATAAAGAGATAAACTCCGATCTCGGTTTAAATATACCAAACCACGGAGAGCTTACCGCATGGGCAAAAAGCGGTGTGCTGATGCTGAATACCGTTCTTACCGTTCGCGCAGGCATGGCAAACAGCCACAGAAACATGGGCTGGGAGATTTTTACGGACAGAGTTATCGGGCTTTTGAACGAAAGAAAAGAACCGATGGTGTTTTTACTTTGGGGAACACCCGCAAAGCAAAAATCAAAGCTGATCACGAACCCGAACCATCTCATTCTTCAGACTGTACATCCCTCGCCACTCTCGGCATACGGCGGATTTTTCGGCTGCAGACATTTTTCAAAATGCAACGAATTTCTCATTTCAAAAGGACTTGAGCCGATCGACTGGCAGATAGACTGACATCACCATTCAAAATCCTGAACAGTATTTTTAGGCGGCAGAGAGCCGTCATCCATAATAACGTACTTTTCGATCTCGCAAAGAAGCTTATAAAAAGAGGCGCACACCTTGAATTTTTCGGATATCTCATCAACGATATCTGCGGAGAAAAAAGCTTCGTGAGGCAAGATCGGGGAAGAAATAAAAAAGTTTTTCATTTCGTACCACGGACGGAGGCCCTTCGATTCGGCAAGCTCCGTAAAACCTGCAGGAAAACGTTTATATCTGTCACCCATAACAAGAAGGCCGCTGTTTGTGATAGGATCTGCGGCTTCGGCAAATGTTTCGGGAGAATCAACGATAAATTTGCGGAGCGCCATCATGGTTTTGGGAGACGAATCGTAAGCGCCCATACCGTAACGGCAGCCGTCACGCATTATTTCGGCAAAGAACGCAGGGCCTTCGAGGTTATTTTCGGTAGGTCTGCGAAAAACGATCCACGCGCTGTCGCGGTAAAGAGACTTATCCTTTGTAAAACGTGCATCACGGTAAATACGTGAAAGGCATTTTACGGGTTCTGTTATAAAATCGGGATCTATTTCTCTGACAGTTGGCGTGAGATCCTCAACGAGATCCATAAACGGCTGACGGACAAACTGCTTATAGTCCTCACGGTGAGCTTCATACCACACTTTTGAGTTATTTGCTCTGACATTACGAAGATATTCTATTGTTTTAGGCGAAAATCCTTTGAATTGCATTAAAAACATCCTTAAATTTAGATATTGAACTTAAATAATATATCTGTATTATATACCTTTAAGAAAGCTTTGTCAAGATAAATTGATCAGGAATACATCATGAAGAACATAAGAAACATTGCCCTCGTGGCACACGTTGACGCAGGAAAGACAACTCTTACCGAGAGACTTCTGTTTGAAAGCGGAGCGATAAGATCGCAGGGAAGCGTTGATAAGGGAACAACAAAAACAGACGACCTTGCTGTTGAAAAAAAGAGAGGAATATCTGTACGTTCGGCGTTAACATCCATAAATATCGACGGTACGACCGTAAATATAATCGACACGCCCGGCCATGCGGACTTCATATCGCAGGTTGAACGCGCATTTTTCGCGGTTGACGGGGTTGTTGTTTTGGTATCTGCCGTGGACGGTG
>CAJGDF010000325.1 GCA_904502105.1 uncultured Clostridia bacterium | reverse complement strand
GTATTTTGCAAGATAATCTGTTTCTACGGTTGCTTTGAATTTTTCAACAAGTGCTGCTGTTTGAGCATCTTCGGGAGTGTTTTCATTTATGGGGATAAGCTCATAACTGTCGAGTGTACAGTTTCCGTCGCTTGTGTAATCGAGTTCAACAACACCGAGATATTTGCCGTATTCTGCCGCGGAAACGATATACGTATTGTTTACCTGAATGGCTTCTTTCAAGGATGTGTGGGTGTGGCCCGAAACGATAAGATGAATACCGTTTGTGTTCATTGCCACTTCGTAGTCTTCACCTTCGCGGTTGCTTGTTCCTCCGTGAGAAAGGCATACAACAACAGGCTCTGCTCCGTATTTTTCAAGACATTCCGCTTTTGCCGCATCCACTGTTTTCTGTGCGGTCTCTGAAGGGTCAAAAAAGTTCATTCCGGAGTTGGGAGCACAGTCGTCTGCATCGAAGCCGAAAATACCGAATATTGCAAAATAAACACCGCCGCGTTCGATTATTACATAGTCTTTGACACCGTAATTTTCAAACGCTTCGCTCACTTCTGCATTGTATCCTTCTTCGCCTTCTTTCGGGGGAAGATAGTTTGCTTCAACTATGTAAGGAACACGTTCTCCGCATCCTGCTGCTGTGTTAAGCATCGATGCGAGTCCTTCGGGGAGATAGTCGTATTCATGGTTGCCGAATGTTGTTGCATCGTAACCCATAGCACCCATCATTCGGAGCTCGATGGCGCTTGTTTTATATGCTGTCTGGAAAAGGCTGCCCATTGAAAAGTCGCCGCCGTCAACAAGAATTGCATCGGGATGCTTCTGCTTTTGTTCGTTGATCACGTGCATAAGTCGTGCATAGCCGCCGTACTCGCCGCCTTTGTCCGAACGTGCGGGCAGTAAATGCGAATGAAGGTCGTGCGTGAAAAGAATGGTGACATCAACAGCTTCTTCTGCCGCATATGTTCCTATAAACAGTGTAAAAACAAAGATCATTGCCAGAGAAAAAACTGCAATCTTTTTGAATAGGTTCATTTTTCGAACTCTCTTTCATTTTTTTTACATTATATCATAAGGATTCGACATTTTCAAGCAGAAATTAATAAAAATTACAATGTTTTGAAAAGAGGCAACAACGTGTTGCTTGTTTTTTTCTGATGTTTATGCTATAATATCAGATAAGAAAGCAAGGTGTTTTTATGGAAACAAAAGAGATAATTTATAAACTCAGAACAGATAGAGGTCTTTCGCAAGAAGAACTTGCCGAAAAATTATATGTAACAAGACAAGCCGTTTCTCGTTGGGAAACGGGTGAAACATTGCCGAATACAGAAACGTTGAAGCTTCTTTCAAAACTTTTTGATGTGTCGATCAATACGCTTCTCGGTTCTCCGCAAAAGCTGATTTGTCAATGTTGCGGAATGCCTCTTGATGACTCCTGTATCAGCAAAGAAAAGGATGGGTCTTTTAATGAGGAATACTGCAAATGGTGCTATGCTGACGGTAATTTCTGTTATACAAGCATTGAAGAACTGACCGATTTCCTTGTTGAACATATGTCTAACGAAAATTGGCCTGCCGATCAGGTAAGAGCTTTTTTTGAAGTCGAGCTTCCGAAACTTAATTACTGGAAAAAATATTCGGAACTTGGCGGTAATGAAAAATTTGATGAATTCAAACAGCAGCTTATTCACGAATTTAATGACCTGAATATTGACGGACTTCCCGAAGTTAAAAATCTTAATTTTCTTGTCGGCGGTTATATCAATCTTGAATATACATTGCCGAGCGGACAAAAGGTTAAATTCTTGGATGATAACGCCACTTATCTCGGTAATCAACTTGAATGTGAGTTCGGCTCAGACAGATGCTTCGGTATTGCTGCAAATGCAGATTTTCTGCTCGTCTGCACTTATGAAGAAAACGGTGCAAATCCCGAGCTTGTTATTTATAAAAAGAGATGAAAATATCCCACCAAAGCGGTGGGATATTTCACGTTTATCTTACAACAGAGGAATGGCGGTAAATATAAAATTCCTCCTGGCTCGGCATCCATTTCTTTTCTTTAGGCGAGAAAGCTTCATCAAAAGCTTCAACAGCGGCAGTGTCCTCGCAGCAGTCGGCGGCGGTGCTGGGAATGTACATCCATCTTTTGCCTTCCAGCACGTTCGGTACTAGTTCGCAAACAAGAAGCGCAGTAGGGTAATTTCCCTGCACAACAAAGCTTACGTTTTTCTTTTTACAGCTCACAAATCCTCGACTGACATAGTTTCCGGGATTGCCGAAATTGATATTAACATCATATCCGAGCTTTTTAGCTGCTTCAAATGAATGTTCGATAAGTATTTTACCGAGCTTCTGTCTTTGATATTGAGGGGCTACACAAAGCGGACCGAAAGAAAGAATCTCTTTTCTTTCGCCTTTTTCGTCTTC
>CAJGDF010000324.1 GCA_904502105.1 uncultured Clostridia bacterium | reverse complement strand
GAAGTTTGGGGCACAGGTACAGCAGCAGTTGTATCTCCCGTTGGTAAGCTCCGTTATAAGGACGACGTTATGATGATCGGCGGTGGCAACATCGGCGAGCTCACACAGAAGCTCTATGACGAGATCACAGGCATTCAGTGGGGCAAGAAGGACGATCCGTTTGGTTGGAGAGTTCAGCTTTAATTCGGATAATTACAAACCGAAGCAGACGTACACCTTTTGTTGTGCGTCTGCTTTTTAATATAGTATGGCTTTGAATGAGGTAAGAATCAACCGGTGATCGTTTTGTTAAATGCGAAAACAACCGACGGTTGAGCTGATTGCTTAACAAGTTGTTGACTGTTTTTGTTGTTTGGTGGTATAATTTAATCACAACCGAGGCGCTAAGGTTAAATAATCGAAAGGTGTTTAATTCTATGAAAGAAATAAATATTTCAAAAAATATTACAAACTTAAGAAACAAAAAAGGAATAACACAAGATCAATTGGCAACTGCATTGAATATTTCTCCTCAAGCGGTGTCAAAATGGGAAACGAATACTTCACAGCCTGATACGCAAATGTTACCGCTTATTGCAGAGTATTTTGATGTAAGTATTGACTACCTCTATTACGGTGATGATTACGTTTACAGCGATATTTACAATAAGGTTTATGAGAAAGTAAACTCTCACTCTCAGATGAGTGAGGAGTCCTACAAAGAAGCATTTACCATACATGCCAATGCTCATCACGGAATATGCAGAATGGGCAAGAAAAATGATATAGCTGAAGGACCTTACCATATAGTTAATGAAAATGGGTTGTCTTTGATTTCGGGTAGGGGTTATTCAGCACTTTTGACTCGAGATTTCTTCAAATATATTGACAAAGGAACTGTTGAACTCGCAGAAAAAATACTTCCGTCACTTGCAAAGAAGAACAATATTCTGGTTTGTCTTGCAATAATCTCTATGAGCGATATAAGTATCATTGAATTGCAGGAAAAATTGGGCCTTGACGATAACACATTAAGGGAAGCACTTGATGAGCTTATAACTACGAATATTGTAATTGAAAAGCAGTCCAAGCATAAATCGTTGGGCTTCACTTATGAGATATGCGATATGTACCATACGTGCTTGTGCTTGATATTTGCAACACTTGAAATGCAGAGATTCTCATTGAATGGTATTTCGTGTTGTATGGGATTTGGTGACTATCCTGTGAATATTTAAATAGAAAAATGCCGGGCTTTATAACAAGTCCGGCAAAATTTTTTTATAAATTACTTTAAGATCTTGATTCCGCCGATAAAGGGAAGATCCTTAGCCTTACCCTGAACTACGTAAACAATACCGAGAATTGAGTATGCCAAGGGAACAAGGTCAATGATGGGGCAGATGATGTTGAGTACGGGAATCTTTGCGAGAATACCTGTTAATACACCCAAAATAATACCACCGATGCAAACTACAAGACCCTGGTTAGCGTGGAATCTTGCAAACTTAGAGTTCTTTGCGGCAAAGATCGGTATAAGAACGAGGATAGAAAGGTAAGCGAGTACGCCCATAAACTTGTTGTTATCAACGTCGTTCTTGTCCATTGTGTCTGTCTGGTCGGCAGTATCAGTTACGATCTCAACAAAAGGATTCTTTTTTTCTTCTGACATAATAAAAACCTCCAAAAAATACGTGCAAATTACGCACCTGATACTTGTCTAATTATACACCATTTTTGCGGATATTTCAAGTGTTTTTTAGTCAATTTCAGTATTTTTTGTAAATTATTGCCGATAAATGCGAATTTTGTTGCAAAAAGTCCTTTGATATGCTATAATAAACAGTACAGAAAACAAGCGGAAAGGTTTTAATATGAATTTCAGTTTTATGACAGCGTCGGGAATAATATTTTCCCGCGGCGCACACAAAAATTTAGGCGAATATATAAAGGGAATGGGCAAGCGCGCGTTGATACTTTGTGGTAATTCCTTGATGGGCCAAAAGCTTGATGCTATTACAGCCTCCCTTTGCGGTAATGGAGTTGAGAGCTTTTGCCATTTTATTCCGTCCCATGAGCCTGACACAAATACGGTTGACGATGCGGTAAAGGCGTTCAATTCAAATGCGTGCGATATGATAATTTCAATAGGCGGAGGAAGTGTTATAGATGCGGGCAAAGCGGCATCGGGCATAGTAACAAACGGCGGATTCTTGCAGGATTATCTTGAGGGCGTGGGAATCGGTAAGAAGATAGTTAATGACCCCGTTACTTTTGTGGCACTCCCCACAACGCACGGCACGGGTGCGGAGGTCACAAAGAATGCGGTTATAAGCTCATCGACCGAGCTCTATAAAAAGAGTATAAGGGATGACAGACTCCTTCCCAAAAAGGTCATCGTTGATGCCGAGCTTATGACGTCCCTCCCCAAAAAGCAGACTGCACATTGCAGTAT
>CAJGDF010000323.1 GCA_904502105.1 uncultured Clostridia bacterium | reverse complement strand
ATACCGTTCTGAGAGAGTGTATCGGTTATATTAACCAGCTCACCCTGCTTATTTTCAACAAATACAGTTAACTGCTTGATAGCCATGCTCAATACCTCCTGCGTTAAATTATATCAAATTTCTCTTGTCAATAACACGTACGGCCTTGCCCTCGCTTCTTGCAATAGCTTTAGGCGGAACGAGGTGCACTGTGGGGTTGATGCCGAGCATAATCTTCATTGAATTTGCAAGTGATTTCTCCATACCGATAATGTCGCTGAGCTTATCAGTGAACTTCTCGGTTGTCATTTCGACGTTAACTTCAAACGTATCGTTGTTATTTACACGGTCAACAACAATCTGATAGTTAGGCTCATAACCTTCTTTGAGAAGAACTGTTTCAATCTGGCTCGGGAAGACGTTAACACCGCGAATAATAAGCATATCGTCTGTTCTGCCCATAGGCTTAGCCATTTTGACAAGTGTACGTCCGCAGGAGCATTTCTTGCGTGAGAGGACACAAATATCGCGTGTACGGTAGCGAAGAAGCGGAAATGCCTCTTTATCAAGTGAAGTGAACACAAGCTCACCCTTGCTGCCTTCAGGAAGAACTTCGCCTGTATCAGGGTCAATAATTTCTGCGTAGAAGTGGTCTTCGTTTACGTGCATACCTGTCTGCTCGCTACACTCAAATGCAACACCGGGGCCTGTTGTTTCGGTAAGACCATAGATATCGTAAGCCTTGATGCCGAGAGTTTTTTCGATACCCTGGCGCATTTCTTCTGTCCAAGGCTCTGCGCCGAAAATACCGGCTTTAAGCGGAATATCTTCAGGTTTGTAGCCCTGCTCTTTGAGGCTTTCACCGATATATGCAGCATATGAAGGTGTGCAGCAAAGAATTGTTGCCTGCATATCGGTCATAAACTGAATCTGACGCTCTGTGTTACCGGAGGACATAGGAAGTGTAAGACAGCCGATTTTGTGAGAACCGCCATTGAGACCGAAGCCGCCGGTGAAGAGACCGTAACCGTAAGCAACCTGGCAAACATCCTTCTTTGTGCCGCCTGCTGCGGTAATAGCTCTTGCGCAGCAATCTTCCCATAAATCAACGTCGTTCTGAGTATAGAAAGCAACAACACGTCGACCTGTTGTGCCTGATGTTGAGTGAATACGAACGCAATCCTCAAGCGGCTTTGCAAGAAGACCGTAGGGATAAGCATCGCGAAGGTCTGCATTTGAGATAAAGGGAAGCTTGTGCAAATCCTCAATTCCGCTGATATCATCGGTTTTTACGCCTTTCTCATCCATAAGGTTGCGGTAGTAAGGCACGTTTTCATAAACATGTTTAACCTGCTTGACCAGCTTTTCTGACTGAAGCTTTTTCATTTCTTCAGCTGACATTGTTTCAATTTCTTTCTGGTAGTAATTCTGTTCCATTTTGAACACCCTTTCTTAAACTTGTTTCGGAGTGAAAAGGATAAAAAAACGTCCTCCGCATTCCGATTAAGAATACAGAGGACGAGAAATACGATATCCCGTGGTACCACCTCAGTTCGCCATCGCCTCGCGGCAACAGCCTTGTCGGGTACTAATATACCCTAGTTCTGTGACGGGAACTCCCGTTGCATCCTACTGAAGACTGATCTCGTTCAGTGCACTGCTAACAGAATGAATTCGTGAAGGACGCCCTCTTTGCCTCGCACCAACCGGCAACTCTCTCCAGATTCTTTCCAACCTACTGGTTTCTGCTCAACGCATTTAGTACAAACCGCTTCCTGTTGGTTCGCAGTTCGTGTTTGAATTATATTCCTACTTTTTTCAATTGTCAATACTTTTTCAAAAAAATTTAAAAACCGGATACATACGTACCACAAAAAACAATCATATAACAAATATGTATATAACAAAAAAATGCACTGCACTTGCCAAAACGGTAAATATATGGAATACGATATGCATTGCAGGGCGTATTCTGCCAACAAGACAAAATAAAGCACCTATCAGATAAAGAACGTTACCGAAAACAATTCCGCCAAATGCATTGCCGTTAATCTGTCCAAGCAACGGAATCGCAAAACACATCATAAGAAAAGAAGATATTATATAAACCGCAACAGTTAACTTCCTCGTTTTTTCAAAGAAAAACAGCTTTGAAAACAAACCGAAAAGTGTACTGAACCAACCGATAGCAAGAAGCGCAAGAGCTTGAGGAATGCTTATTTCATAAAGCGTCATCAACGCACATGGTGTTGCAGTGCCGGCTATAAGCACAGGCACGGTCGAATGGTCAACAAGGCGGGCAATCTCTTTTTTCTTCTTATCGGTCAGCCCGTGATATACAGCCGATACGGAATAAACAGCAAGCATCGATAAGCCGAAAATAACAGCTGAAACAACAGAACGCAGCCCTTCAGCCTTAAGCACGAGCATAACAAGCGCAGGCACAGACAGCACCGCAGCCACAGCGTGAGT
>CAJGDF010000322.1 GCA_904502105.1 uncultured Clostridia bacterium | reverse complement strand
GGACGATATTTCGTGGTAACCGTCTGCCCGTCTGTTTAAAACATCAAGTGTCAGATTTATTTTGGCATATGCGTTTACTGTCATTATGTTCCTTGGCTTTCGTAACAAAAGCACACCTTTCTTTCGGAATTGCGACTGTTTTTTCGGTAGCCGCAAAACGAGCTTGAAAGATTTTTTTCTTTCAAATATTTATCTCTTGATGTATTTTTCGAGACGTTCGATCGCTTTTTTGAGGTGATCGAGAGAGTATGCGTAAGATATTCTTATAAAGCCCTCGCCGCTGTCACCGAATGCATTACCCGGAACGACCGCAACGTGCGCTTTTTCAAGAAAGTCGTTACAGAATGCCTCAGAGCTTTCTGCAAATTCGGAAATGTTCGGGAAAACGTAGAAAGCACCTTTCGGTTCAAAACACGGAACAGAAAGAGATTCGAATGCATCAAGAAGAAAACGTCTTCTCATATTATAATGCTCTCTCATATTTTCTATGTCTTCGTCACCGTTTTTGAGAGCCTCGATCGCTGCATACTGTGAAACGGTCGGTGCGCACATGATGCCGTACTGATGTATCTTCAGCGCCGCTTTCATTATTGCCTTAGGACCGCATGCAAAACCGATTCTCCAGCCGGTCATTGCATATGTTTTTGAAAAACCGTTTACAACGATCGTTCTGTCGAACATTCCCTCTGTCTGCGCAAAGGAAAAAGGCTTGGATTTTGAATAGTTGAGTTCTATGTATATTTCGTCGGAAAGAACGAGAATATTTGTGTCTTTGATAACGGCTGCGATCTTTTCGTAATCTTCTTTTTCCATGAGCGCACCCGTGGGATTGTTGGGGTACGGCATGATCAGAAGCTTTGTTTTTTCTGTTATAGCCGCCTTGACTGTTTCAGGCATAAGCTTGAAGTCGTCTTTTTCATATGTAGGCAAAATAACGGGTTTGCCGCCGGCAAGCTCTGTGAGCGGAGCATAGCAAACAAAGCTCGGCTCCGGAATAAGAACCTCGTCTCCAACGGAGATAACGGAACGGATTATGTTATCGATAGCCTCGCTTCCGCCAACCGTTACGATGATCTCTGATGCGGGATCGTATTTTAACGTGAAACGGCGTTCCATATATCTTGCGATCTCTTCACGAAGCGGTGTGAGACCAGCGTTCGCGGAATATCTTGTTTGTCCCTTGCTGAGCGCATCTATTGCCGCCTGACGTATATGCCAGGGGGTTTTGAAGTCGGGTTCGCCTACACCGAGAGCTATTGCATCGGGAATTCTTTCCGCAACATCGAAAAATTTGCGTATACCGGACGGCTTAATGTTTCTTACCGTATCGGTAATAAGATTTTCGTAATCTATCATTCGATCAGAACTCCATCATAACTCTTGTGTCTTTTTCTTTTTCATCAAAGATGATGCCTTTATCTTTGTATTTGTTAAGAACAAAGTGGGTGGCAGTACCTGTTACACCGTCTATAACAGCTAATTTTTCAACAACAAAGAGCGCAACCTCACGCATGCTCTTACCTTCAAGCATTACTGTAAGGTCAAAGCCGCCCGACATGAGGAATACAGAAACAACTTCTTCAAATGCGCAGATCTTTCTTGCAACGCTGTCAAAGCCTTCGCCTTTTTCGGGCTGAACCTTGATCTCGATCATCGCGGAAACGTAGTCTCTTTCTGTTTTATCCCAGTTGATAAGCGCTTTGTATCCGAGGATCGTTCCGTCATCGATGCAGCCTGCTATAACATCTGCAACTTCCTGTTCGGTAACATCAATTGCATCTGCAATGTTTTTTGCCGAATATCTGCAATCCGTTTCAAGAAAACGGAGAACTTTTTCTTTTATATTCATATTTATAACCAGTTCTTTCGTTAAACGAAAGATTCCTTAAAAATCAAATGTTGTGAAATACGGGTTTTTGCTTTTCGAACGTCGCAACGGCTTTAAATCCCGCTTGTTTTAACATTTCGTAGGCGGTCTCTATTCCTTTTCCGACTTTTTCCGCATAATGTCCGTCGCTTCCGACAGTGACTATCTCGCCGCCGAGGTCTTTGAACATTTTTGCATATTTATATCCCGGAACAAGATCACCGAACGCATCTCCGATCGAGCTTGTGTTGATCTCAAGCCCCTTGCCTTTTTTTGCAAGAAGCTCAAGTATCAGCTTTATCTGACCGTCAAACTGCTCAAGATCAAGAGTCAGCCCCTGACGGTAGATATATCTTACCGGGTAATAAAGGTGCGAAAGAGAAGAGAAATTGCAGGTGTCGACCGTTTCGTAAAGCTGATCGAAATATTCGGTGAAAAGCTTTTTGATATCCTTGCCTGCGTATTCCATAAAATAAAAGTCGTATTCACCGCGTACATTATGCAGAGAGCCGAGAATAAAATCCCAATCGTATGCCGAAAGCATTTTATCTGCATATTCTCTGCCTTGGGTCGCCTGACCGATCTCTATGCCGATATTTATCTTTATCGG
>CAJGDF010000321.1 GCA_904502105.1 uncultured Clostridia bacterium | reverse complement strand
AAGATGTGCAAGCCTATGGGCAGAAGCGACGATATGCTCATCATCAGGGGCGTTAACGTGTTCCCCTCACAGATTGAAACAGTTCTTCTCCAGGAAGGATATTCACCCAACTATCTTATTGAGGTTGACAGAGCTAATAATGTTGATACTCTTGACATTTCCGTTGAGCTTAATCCCGACCAGTTCTCGGATACAGTTAAAGAGCTTGCAGCAAAAGAAAAAGCTCTTGCAAACGCAATCAAAACAATGCTCGGCATCAATCCCAAGGTTCATCTTGTTGCACCCAAAACAATAACAAGAAGCGAGGGCAAAGCTGTCAGAGTTATTGATAAGAGAAAACTTCACGATTAATCGGAAAGGAGAAATATCATGAGCGTTAAACAGATTTCGGTTTTTGTTGAAAACAAAAAAGGCGGACTTTACGAGGTAACCTCTATTCTTAACAAAGCAAATGTTGATATCCGTGCTCTTTCAATTGCGGATACAACAGACTACGGTATTCTCCGACTTATTGTAAGCGACCATAAGAAAGCTCTTGAAGCTCTTAAGACTGAAGGAATCATAGCTTCCGTAACGGATGTTCTCGGCATTGAAGTTTCCGATACTCCCGGCGGTTTCTCCGAAGCGGTAAAAATTCTTTCCGATGCTGATATTGCAGTTGAATATGCCTACGCATTCATCACCCGCCACGAAGGTGCAGCCTGCGTTATCATCAGAGTTGAGGATAATGCAAAAGCAGCAAACGTTCTCGGCAAGGCAGGCATTTCACTCATCGAAGCTGACAAAGCTTTCAACTAAAATAATTAACGGCAGTTTCAAAACGAAACTGCCGTTTTTATTTTAAACTATTATATTATCAAGAACCGCAAATGCCTGAGAATAATCTTTCTCGGATTTGAAACGTATTATTCTTTTGAGAATGTTATCATAAAATCTCGGTTCTTCTTCGGTTTCTTTTGCTTCTTCCTCTGCTCTATACTCTTCAACCCTCTTTTTCAACGCAAAAAGGAATTCGTATTTTGTATAAACCTTAAATCTTTCAACTTCAAGTTCGAAGGCAAGTTCCTCAAGTTCTTCAACAGCCTGAGAACCGTATTCTTCTGCCATTTCACGCATGGTATCGCCTTCAAAATAATACCTTACCCCCGAAAGATAACCGAAAGCTTTTCTTGCATCAAGATAACCCATTTTCATTCTTTTGGCAAGCATTTCCTCGCTGAAATCGAATGCAGCGCCCAAATCTTCAACATCATAGGGTCTGATATAAATCATCTCGGCGCAGGTTATATCGTTTTTATGACCTATCCCCTTTATCGAAGAAATATCAACAACAATCATTCTGTTGTAGCCGTTGCGGATAAGCATATTCATGGGTGCATTGTCATAAACTCCGCCGTCGAGATATCTCTCACCCTCCGGACCTATTTTGCTCACTCCGGGCACCTTTGAAGACGCAAGAAGATAATCAACAAGCTGACCCTCGGGGATTTTATCAACAAATATTTCAAGAGGGGTAAACTCGGAAAGATGAAAGGTTACCATTCCGAATTTAACATCGGATTTTCTCACCTTGTCTTCATCAACAAACGGCGCAATGAGTTCTTTCGTTGGAGAGGCATCAATACCGCCGTTTCTGACAATCTCTTTGAATAATGCAGGAAAATTCCTGAAGCTGAAAAGATTTTCGGGATCACGGAGCTCTTCTGTTATTTTCACGCCTTTATCAACAGATACGCTTTCCCAGAGAGTTTTTGCATTTTCAAATAAGTCGGCAGCAATAAGTGCACCGTTGATAGAGCCTATAGAAACTCCGACAACAGCCGAGAATTTTATTCCGAGTTCTTTCATTGCCTGCCATGCACCGAGCTGATATGCGCCCTTTGCACCTCCGCCTGCGAGCACAAGACCGTATTTTTTCACAAAACTCCCTCCATTTACTATTCTGATTTTATTTTATCATATTTAATACTTTTTGCAATAATATGTTGACTTTATTTTAATCGCGTTATATCATTCTATTATATTAAAAATAAGGAAGGTTATTCTTATGAAACTCCCCGTTTGCGTTGAAAAAAGAATGGACGAATACTGTGCCGTTATTGAAAAATACAGTCCCAAACTTGCAAAGCTTTACAGAAACTGCTATCCCAACACTCTCGAAACCGCAACCGAATTCATGCCCGACGGCTCTGTTTTTGTTTTGACAGGCGATATCCCTGCAATGTGGCTCCGCGACTCAACGGCTGAGGTTTCTCACTACATCCCCCTCGCAAAAGAAAATGAAGAAATAAGAGATATCATAAAAGGCGTTATCAAAAGGCAGAGAATGTATATTTCTCTTGAGCCTTATGCAAACGCATATAAAAAAGAGCCGAATGATCATAGGGAATTCGATGATTATCCTGAAAATCATCCCATTGTATGGGAAAGAAAATATGAAATTGATTCTCTCTGCTACCCCGTAAGACTTGCTTATCTT
>CAJGDF010000320.1 GCA_904502105.1 uncultured Clostridia bacterium | reverse complement strand
TCATTTCTATACCGGCGAACCCGACGGCGGTAACACAGGCGGTGTTCTCACCAAAATCAACGTTAAAACAAACGAAGTAACCGTTCTTATGAGCAAATCAGCAACAGGTCACAATGTTCAGCTCAGAAATGCATGCGAATTCAACGATAAACTCTATTTCTGCGGCTCCGTCAACGGTCTTCCCAAGATTATCGAAGTTGACCCCAACAACGGCGACAAATGCACAATCGTTTACGAAGGCATCAATCAGAAAGACTATTATCAGGCATATCTTCAGGGCATCTGCACAGGTATCAGAGGTCTTTGCGCATATAAGGATTATCTTATCGTAAGCATGGTAACTCTCGGCGGCGCACAGATTCTTATTTCAAAAAATCCCTCGGCAGGTCAGGAAGCATTCACTGTTATTGCTGATCAGGCAGAACTTTTTGATTATCCCGCTTATCATTTCCCCGACAGTATCTACGGTGGTTCAATCTGGGAAATGGTTGAGTATAATGACGATCTCTATGTTTCAATCTGCACGGGTACTCCCGACAACAAGCCCGATGAATACACAATGCAGTCATTTGCACTTGTTAAGGGTGAAATGGGCGAAACAGCAACAGACTGGACCTGGACACCCGTTATCGGTGACAAAGAAGACGGCGCAAAGTACACCTTCGGCATCGACCCCGAAAGAACAAGAGCGGGTGCAGGCGTAATCTATGTTTATAATGATTATCTCTACATCGGCGAATACAACGATGAAGAAATTCCTCTTGAACATATTCTTTTCAAGGCTGACTTCGAGTTCATGAACAGAAACCTTGAGCAGTCCGTAAGCCTTTACAGAATGGATAAGAACGAAGATATCGAGCTTATCATGGGTGATGCAACAACAATGTTCCCCGAAGGCGGAAAATCGGGTCTCGGTTCAGGTTTCGGCAGAAATGAAAACCAGTATATCTGGAGAATGGAAGAGTTCAACGGCAAGCTTTACGTCGGCACATTCGACACAAGCAGCCTTCTCGAACCTATCGGTCAGTTCTCAAACGGTGATCTTATGTCAATGACTCCCGCAGAGTGGGCAAGTCTTATCAACTATGTAAAGACTTTTGTTGAAATCTCAACCGCAGCGGAAGAAAACGAAGTTGCAACACAGTCAATCAACGACGAAGATATCGACGAACTCAAGTATCTTTACAACAAATATACAGTTGATGAACTTGCAAAAATGGCATCGGATAAGGTTCATGGCAAGGGTTCAAAATCTGCACCCCAGGCTGAACTTGCACTTTCAACTCTCGTAAAAACACTTGAAGGTTTCCTTGAAACCGCAGGTTATATGAAGGATGCCGAAAGAGGCTTTGACCTTTATGTAACCGAAGACGGCATCAACTTTGAAACAATCACAACAAACGGTTTCGGTGATCCTTATAACCACGGTCTGCGTACCTTCGCAGCAATGGAAGACGGTCTTATGATCGGTACGGCAAACCCCTTCTATGCTTGTCAGGTGTGGATGCTTACAGACGGTAACGAAATCCCTGAACCCGACAACTCATTTATGGGTATTATCTCAAGAGTGTTCGGTCCCGTATTTGAATACTTTACACTTTTCTTCAAAGAAATCGGACTTATATTTGAAGTTTTATTCTGATAAAAATCAATTCCCGAAATAATTTATTCATTGAATCCGTTATGAACACTCGATTTTTATATTTCAACTACATTTCCGAGCAGGCGATATGCCTGCTCTTTTTGTTTTCTTCGGATGTTTTACGCCGAAATATTCTGAAAAAATTATTACAATTATCAGGCAAGGTTCAATATGTGGACTTTGCTTGCAGATTGGCTCAAACTCGTATGTTTTAACTTCCCGTTTGCATTCTTCACTCAGCTTTTCTTTATTCAGTCTACCGTAAGAAAAATATTCAAAACCGTTTTTGTAAAAGATATCAAAAACCGCAAAGAAACAGCAAACGTATAAAAATCAAGGTAAAAGTACTGTCGGCTGATTTTATATTAAATTAGTGTAAGAATTTAACCATTTGTATAAAAATTAGACAAATAGAGGTTTCGAAACCGTTGATACATAAGGGATTTGAAGCATGGCAATTGGAGGGGACGTATAATTTGACCTGTAACCCTGATTTTGCGATATATGCGTTACAAAGGCAAAATTTTGAGTTGTAGAAATTTTATATCAACAAAGAAAAAGCCGACAATACCACTCAAAATAGTATTGTCGGCTGAAACTTATCTCATATCCGATAACGGAGTGTAATCTGTGTTATTCTGCAGATATTCTTCCATCTTGCCACTGAGCAGTAATCTGACATAACTCATCGGTTCGTTGTAGATGAGATAATCAAGCGCTGATACTTCGTACATATTGTTTGCATATTCGTTTTCAACGGCAATACAATCGATTGATACCATTGAGTCATCAGTTAATTTTACTTCAACACAAGCAGTATCAATGTTAAATTCGCAAGATAAAATAT
>CAJGDF010000319.1 GCA_904502105.1 uncultured Clostridia bacterium | reverse complement strand
TTACAGCAGTGCTGTAACCGTATCTTTTTCGTTTATCCATCAATCGATTCTTCCATCATTATTACTATGTTTTTTACCCATTTTAATCGCCTTTGAGGCGCAAAAATTATCACTTTTTGTTATCATAAAATGTTCTTTTTCTCTTGTAAAATATGGGAGTTTGTGATATAATTTTGAGTGGTATATTATATAATATTGAAAGAACTTTTATTCACCCAAAATCGTCATAAATAGACTGCCGGATGAATAAAATTATCGATACAAAGCTTTGAAAGGAAAGTCAAATTCATGGACGGATCAACACCCAAAGAGCTTGTTATGTTTTTCGAGTCCATTTATGCGATGATGCAGGAAAAATCCTCAATGTCCGAAACGGCATTCAACCTCTGGTTCAAGGATTTCCACCTCGTTTCCATAAGTGACGACAAGGTCGTACTGGCAACTCCCGATAATTTAAAAAGAAAAGTCATCGTTGAAAGATATTATTCTCTCGTTGAGGAAAGCGTTTTCGATGCGCTGGACTATAAGCCCCGCGTTGATATCATTTGCGACGGCATCAAGGAATTTTCCGATTCCATGCCCAATCCCAAGGTAAATCTTTCAAAGGGAAGATACGGCACGGAAAAGGATGAGGAATACGACACGGATCTTCAGTCCACAGGTCTTAATCCCGAGTACACCTTTGAGAACTTCGTGGTAGGCTCCTCAAACCAGCATGCACACGCCTGCTCAATTGCCGTAGCAAACGATCCCAGCGGCGAGATCGATTACAACCCCCTCTTCATCTACGGTCCCAGCGGTCTCGGAAAGACCCACCTTATGTATGCTATCGCAAACGAGGTTCACAAAAAGGATCCCAAGAAGATCATCATCTGCGTAAAGAGCGAGGAATTTCTTAACGAAATGCTTGAGTGCATCTCAAAGAACAACATGAAGAAGTTCCGCGAGAAGTACAGAAAGGCTGATATGCTTCTTATCGACGACGTTCAGTTCATCGCAGGTAAGAAAACTACTCAGGAGGAGTTCTTCCACACCTTCAATACTCTCTATGATGCAAAAAAGCAGATCGTTCTCACCTCCGACCGCCCTCCAAAGGAAATGTTCACTCTTGAGGAGCGTATCAGAACGAGATTTTCTCAGGGTATCATAGTAGACGTTCAGCCCCCCGAATACGAGCTTCGTCTTGCCATCCTCAGAAGAAAGGCTGAAAAGGGAAATATCAATATTCCCAATGACGTTATTATCTTCCTTGCTGAAAGACTTAACTCCAATATCCGTGAGATCGAGGGCGCACTTAAGAAGATCGGCGCAGTTTCTCTCATCTCCGGCAAGGCAGTAACTCTTGATATGGTAAAGACCTCCATTCCCGACTATTTCAGAGAAAACAAGCCTGTTGCGGAGACCGTAAACAATATTCTCGAGGTAACCGCGAGAAAATACGAGGTTTCCGTTGAGGCTATCCTCGGAAAAAGCAGAACAAAGGTCATCAAAACCGCAAGAAACGTATCTATGTACGTTATCAAGAAGGTTCTTGATCTTTCCCTCGGAGATATCGGCAAGATGATGGACCGCGACCATGCAACAGTTCATTCCAATATCAAGACCGTAGAAACGGAAATGAGCACCGACGACAAGCTCAATAACGATATTTTCGAGATCATCGCAGAGATCAAGAGCTGATTTCAACAGCAAAATATTGGTTTTCAACACAGTATTTCACTATTTTGAAAACCATGTTAGAAAAGCTTTGAAAATGGATAAATATGCCTGTAAAATAAAGGAATTTCGTTATCAACACAGTTTTCAACAGTCTGTTGAAAACCTGATCAAAAACAGCCTGAGGGTGTTATCAACACGAGTAACCCCTGTTGAAAAATAACGGATCTTCAATATATTGGGCATTTCGGCCGATTTCGGCTGACCGGGCAAAAAATTAAAATCACTTTTCAACCAGAGTCAAAGCCAAATCAAAGAGCAAAAATGAAAACTTTTGAGCTTTATCCCTTTAATATCAAGGGAGATCGCGTTTTCAACAGTTTCAACACGCTCTATAACTCCTGCTATTTTTATTTATATTATTTATTCTATTATATAAGAAAGTTCACCTGAATCAATCTGAACACGAAAAAGGAACCGATTATTATGAAAGTTATTTTTGACAGAGACAAATTGCTCGCATCCCTCGGCCCCGCAGCGGCCATTGCTCCCGGTAAGAAGACTATTGCTTCCGTTGAGGGTATCCTCTTCGAGTGCCCCGGCGATATGGAGGGCACATGCCGTCTTACCGCATACGATATGGAAAAGGGTATGCGCACAAACGTAGAAACAGTATTTATGACAGAGGGAAGCTTCATTATTAACAGCCAGAACATTCTTCAGATCGTAAGAAGCATGCCCTCCGGCGATATTACTATTGATATTGATGATAAGAACCGTGCAAAGATCACAGGCGGCGGCGGATTCTTCGAGATCGGATCTCTCCCCGGAGAAAGCTATCCCAGCCTTCCTCTT
>CAJGDF010000318.1 GCA_904502105.1 uncultured Clostridia bacterium | reverse complement strand
GTAAGGGTATTCCAAGCAGTCCCATGTCTTAATCCTTATTTTTTTGGAAGATGCTCTGAGAGTGGAGCAGTCGCCCAAAGAAAAGTGGGTGAAAGAACGTCTTAATCCTTATTTTTTTGGAAGATACCCTGAGAGAAATAACCTACAAAATAAAGCCGTCTGTGGATATGGTGTCTTAATCCTTATTTTTTTGGAAGATACCCTGAGAGTTCTATCTCGCAAGCCGAGTGCCTTTCGCATTCATTGGGTCTTAATCCTTATTTTTTTGGAAGATACCCTGAGAGTAAACATGGTATTAAGAATTGAGGAAGCTATCGCGAGGTCTTAATCCTTATTTTTTTGGAGGATACCCAGAGAGGCGAGTTGCGCGATAGAGATTTCGGCTCGTGCATGAAGTCATAATCCTTATTTTTTTGGAAGATACCCCGAGAGAGAAAAATCACTCAAACAACACTATTTCAGCGGTTTACAATTTAAAAAGAGTAAAAAAAACACCTATATTCTATAAAAGCCTCGTTTTTTTATGGTGCGCCAAAATACAACATTTCAAAGAACAAAAAATAACCAACATAGTATTATATCTATATCTATCGATTTTCCTATAATCTTCATCGATTTTAACAACTCTGTCGAAACTGGCACGATAAGAATGCTATCTTTATTTTCATAATAAGACTGAACTTCCGTAAATCAGAACGAATCTGTTGATAAGTTTCCGCATTGAGATCTGCAAGAAAAATAGATCGTTGCACCCGGAAACTCAAGTCACATAATCCAAAAATCGTCTACCACATATAATTCTTTACGAGCTCGCGTCATTGCTGTATATATCCACTGATACACATAGGGTTTCTGTATTCCCGGCAAATGCCTAGGTATATCCAAATATACATGATCCCATTCACCTCCTTGCGCTTTATGACACGTCAACGCATATCCGTACACCGTACGCAAAGCATTAAGATACGGATCCATCAACATCATTTTATTAAATTCATTCGTATGTTGTTTGATACCTTTTTCTTTCATTCTAAGATAAAAATCTATCAACAAATCTTTTTGTTGCGATTGAGATAGATTCGTAGTATTCTGATACAATATTTCCGCAATCAATAATTGAGAATATACCTTCTTTGTTTGCAACTCTTCTACCGACACATGTAAAAAAGTTAGATTTGCTCGTCGTTCACTAAAATCTACATTTTTCACAATAACCTGGTCGCCATTCATCAATCCGGATATATAATTGTTCTGCGTAACCAATAACAAGTCGCCCTTCGACAATGAGTCTGAATATATTCCAAAAGAAGGTCGAAGAATACTTGTAAGCGTATCACATTGTTTATTGGTATATGCAATCAGAGTGGCATTGTTATAACCATTTTCTTTCGCTTTTTTGATGTACTCACTGATTAAGGTTGTTTGACTATTTAGAATATGAATGTTTTTATAATTTCGAAATGGAAACTTCGCCCATTTCCAAGGTTGTGGATTATTGTAAAGACCTCTTAATTTTTGCGCTGCTAGGGCAATATCATTACCCTTTTCTTGACGCATCACCTCTGTGAGTTCCACATCAACAGCATCCATATTAAACATATCACTAAAATATGCTACCGACAATGCGGGTGATTGAGATTGAGTAATAGGTGGCAACTGACAGGAATCACCAATAAAAACAAATTTCCCCTTTTTATTATAGTTTAGTAGATCCTTCAACAGCCTACCACTTCCAAAAATCGCTTGGGTAGCAGTCTTATCTTCCACGTCTGGAATCATTGAGGCTTCGTCTACCAAATAATATATTTCACGATCAGAATCGTTCGTCTCCTGAACAAAAGACAGCACCAACTGACCATCCTTATCAGGTTGATTCATATCATTAATAAAAGTTTCCATATCTTGATTGATATCACTAAAAGTGTATATCATGCCATGCACTGTACCGGCGGACTGTCCTGTCATATTTGACAATATTTTCGCAGCTCTTCCCGTCGATGCCAATAATACATATGGATAATTCCTTTTTGTAAGTTCTTCGATAAATCGTTTTGTCATGGTGGTTTTTCCCGTACCAGCATAGCCCTTCAAGATAAACACGCGTTGTCTATCTTGTCTCATGAAGGCCATCAAAGCATCCATCGCATATTGCTGATGAGGAGTTAGTACTAGTTCCTTTTTACTCATACTTTCTAAACCTTTCAAATTTAAAACACACCTCTTTATTACCAGGAGATATTTCCTGCACAATTCTCTTGGAAGTGGAAGCTACGCATGTTATACCATATTGTTGTAATCGTTTCAATAGCGAAAATGTAAAATTGAATTCACCCATTATGTGTACTGTCACATCTTTTGAAACGTCAGTATAAGCCAATATTTTAGCAAAATACTCTTCTGCCAACTCTGAAATGTACGATTCATCTGCATTTTCATCTATTTTAGGAAATGAAATATCTACCACTTGTCCATACTTTGCTGCTGCCTTCAACTGATTCTCATCCCATTGGG
>CAJGDF010000317.1 GCA_904502105.1 uncultured Clostridia bacterium | reverse complement strand
GTCAAAATCCTCACGTTTTGCCTCGGAAATAGCGGAATGTTTTCTGTCATAAATAACAGTAGATGCTCGTTGAGAAGCACCTTTTTCAACAAAATAAAGACCGAGTCTGTCACCGCCGTACACGATGTCACTTGTATCAACATTATGCGAACGAAGAGACCGTACCGCTGATTCGGACACAAGATTATTCGGCATTTTAGTAACAAATGAAACATCTTTCCCGTAATTCGCAAGAGAAACAGCAACATTTGCTTCCCCACCGGCATATGTTATTTCAAAAGTGTTAGACTGAACAATTCGTTTATAACCTAAAGGATTTATTCTACCCATTATTTCGCCGAAGCAAACGAATCTCATAATAAAAACCTTCTTTAATATTATTAACTTAATATATTTTATAATTGTTTATTGTTTACCGTTGAATATCGAATCTATCGATTCATAGATAGGAATTACATTTTCTTCTATCAAAGATTGGTATACATCAGACATTGAATCAAGAAGTTGATTTACATCATTTTTCCCGTTGCCCAATTGATCGGCGACCTGTCTTAAACCTTCATCGTAAAAATTATATGTACAGTTTTTAAGCATCTGCATTATTACAGAAACATCTCTTTTATCAAAGAAAATGCTATCATAATAATAATTTTCAAGTGCGGCAGTATCGGGACATGATTCCAGAGGCTCAAATATTTCATTTGCAACTATAACAGCAGCATCTGTATTATTGGCTACAAGAGGAAATATCAAGGTATTGGGTGTTCTTTCATACTGGCCTATCCATTGACCGTATTCAACTTCTGGACCAACAGGGAAAGGTAAAACACCGAAATTTTCAACCTCATAGGAAACAACTCTTTCATATTGAGAATTGGATGCGAAAAGATAATTGGAGTGATTGAGAACCAAACTGCTTTTGCCGTCACAAAAGGCATTCAAAGCCGCCTGAGTTTCATTATCTTCGTCGTTTATACTGTCCTTACAGGTATACTGAATAAAATCAATTGCCCAAGCAATCGCTTCTCTGCCGGTTTGACTGTGAACCCCGCTTTCCCAACCGTTTTCAGTCTTTATTGCCATTTGAACACCAGATGTTCTTATCGCCATATCATAAAAGTGAGGTTTATACATACTGATACCGTAATGAACATCTTCGCCCTCTGCATGGAAATATTCATTTACACAGTCAGCAAAACGTTCTCTTGTCCACTCTTTATTCTCGACATATTCGCGAGGATCAGGAAAGCCCATACTTCTTATTTTATTTGTATTTGAAACGATAGGAAAATCAACAAGGGTAAAATAATATTCAGGCCACGAAACAGGAATAACGCCATAAAGTTCTCCGTCCCACACAAGTTGAAAAAGAGTATTGGGCGTTCCCCATTTTTCAGAGTCGTAATAGTCAATATAATCAGAAATAGCAGACATAGGGGTCAGAAGCCCACTTTGAGTGAGTTTCCTGTCATAACGTGTCATTAAAGCAAAATCAACATAGGATTGACCTGCTGCTGTACGCATTGAAAGATTTGAACTAAAATTAGGATCGGAAAGGAACTCTATGGAACAATTATATTTTGATTCAACGGAAGAAACCCTTGCAGCAGTTTCATCATAAAGAGATGATCCCTGTCTGTATCCAAGATATGTTTCGGCAAAATCGCCTTCATCTCTCGATGCCCTTATAACAAGTCCCATCATATCAACAGTTTCATTGTTGACAGTGTATTCAGGAAGAACATTTTCAGGAACTGAACATCCGTTAAGAATCAGAAAAAACATAAACAGAACAAATGATAATATCCGTTTCATACAAAAACCTCCAGGTTCAATTTTTTATTTTAAACTGCAAACATTCACTCCTTGATTACGCCTTTTTTTATAATAATATTTGCAAAACGAGCCCCTTCTCCGGTTGAAACGACTGCATAGCTCTTTTTTGCCCTGTCATAAAAATCAAAACGAGGAACAAAATCTATTTTATCATCACTGTAACCGTGAGAATTAAGAATCTGTTTAAACCTGCCATGTATTTCAGGAGTTTCAACATCTTTTGGAGCAGCCATACAGACAACGGGAGACTCAACAGCATAATCAAGAGGCATTAGTTTAAGGATAGCATCAAGGAATTCGACAGTTCCGACACCTTGACAATATACAATTTCACCAGAACAAGTTTCTTTTGCAATGGATGCGGCAGGAAAATTTGCGTCCGCAATAACGATCTCATCACCGTGACCCATTTCCATAATTATCTTTATAAGTTGAGGAGAAATTATTTTCGGAATTCCCAAGAGCATAATAAAAAATTCCTTTCAATAAGCTTATCAATAAATACGTGAATTCTCAAGACTTTCGTAGTAATCCGCACCATCCCCCAAAGCATCGAGGACAGGCTGACTTATACGGTCTATTTCACGTATAACATCATCGGAAAGAGTAAGTTTGGCAGAACTGATGTTTTCT
Organism: uncultured Clostridia bacterium; assembly: GCA_904502105.1. GTDB lineage: Bacteria > Bacillota > Clostridia > Oscillospirales > UBA644 > HGM12619. Next base: position 47 of record CAJGDF010000317.1, on the reverse strand, counting down.
TCAAGTTGTTTCAAATTACGGCTTCCGACAAGAGAAGAAACAATGCC
>CAJGDF010000316.1 GCA_904502105.1 uncultured Clostridia bacterium | reverse complement strand
CCGACGCAATAAAAATGCTCGAAGAACACAACGATGAATTCGAATATAAGGTAAGCTGGGGATGCGATTTGCAGACAGAGCACGAAAGATACCTCACTGAAGAAGTATTCAAGCGCCCCGTATTCGTAACCGATTATCCCAAGGAGATCAAGGCGTTCTACATGAAGCTCAACGAGGACGGACGTACTGTTGCGGCTATGGACTGTCTCGTTCCCGGTATCGGTGAGATCATCGGCGGTAGCCAGCGTGAGGACGATCTCGAAAAGCTTGGCGCGCGTATGGACGAGCTTGGTCTTGACAGAGAAGCATACGGCTTCTATCTTGACCTCCGTAAGTACGGTTCTGCAAGACACGCAGGATTTGGTCTCGGCTTTGAAAGATGCGTTATGTACCTCACAGGTGTTTCCAACATTCGTGACGTTGTACCGTTCCCCAGAACAGTAGGAAACTGCGAACTCTAATAAATTTAAATAATACCGGATTGAATCATCAATTCGGTATTATTTTAAATTTGAAAGTATATTGTAAATTAAAGGAAAAATTACTATGAAACTAAAAAAGGCGTGGTTATGTATACTTTGTTTAGTAATAGTATTCTCAACCGCTCTTGTTGGTTTGAAAATTAATGCCGAACCTGACCTCCCATTTATCGACGTACCTGATACCTGGTTTACTGTTGCCATTGAGAGTGTTTATAACGAGGGTATAATGAAAGGGAAGAGTGATAACATTTTCGACCCTACTGCAAAAATTACTCGCGCGGAGGTTGTAACAGCTTTCTCTCGTGTTGCAATAACAAAAACATCAGGTATGGGCGAAAAACTTCCGTTTGTTGATACAATTTCCGGTCAGTGGTACTCTGACTCAGTAGGATGGGCAGCGGAAAACGGAATAGTTTCAGGCCGTGGTAATGGTAGCTTTTCTCCAAGTGATAACATTACTCGCGCAGAACTTGCAAGTATACTTACAAAGTTTGTTGCGTACATGGGAATTTCTCTGCAGGACAATTCGAAGGTAGACGCTTTTTCTGATGCTGATACCTTTGATCATTGGATGATAGAACCCATTGAAACTGTACGTAAGAATGGTCTTATGCAGGGAAGTAACGGAATGTTTGATCCACGGGGTAATGCAACTCGTGCTGAGATCGCTCAAGTAATCAATAACCTCCTCCCTCATACAGATAGAAATGCAATCATACTCGACGGCAATACGGATTACGTTATTGTAATTGATACGTATAATGCTTCCGCTGTTGATGCAGCTGAGCGATTAGTATGGCAGATCAAGGAACTTTGCGGAATTACACTGGATGTTGTTGATGACAACGCGGAACCCTGCTCCAAAGAAATTATCATAGGTAAAACATCGAGAGGAAATAAGATCAATACGTCAAAAATGATCCGTGACGAATACGAGATCAAAGTTGACGGCAGTAATGTGTATATTGACGCGGCATCTTCTGACGGTCTATACAGTGGCAGTGTGAGCTTTATGAATACTTGTATTATCGGAGATGATATGAGATTCACAAAAAAATCTGCTGAAGTAGAAAAATTTGAGTACCCTGTTAAAGAACTTACAATTAACGGTCACGATATATCTAAGTATACAGTATATTATCCCGCAACTGATAATATAGAGGTTATATCAGTTGCTAATGATATTGCTTATTATATCAAAGAAGCAACAGGTGTTGATATTGATGTAAAAACCGGCACTTCCGGAAACTATGGTATTATACTTGATATAACTGAATCTGATGACAAATTTGATGACAGCTTTTCTGTAAGATCAGTTGGAACAAATATAATTATCAGTGGACACGAAAACCGTGGTGTACTTTATGGTGCATATGATTTTCTCGAACAGTATATTGGAGTAAGGTACTTACTTACCGGATTGGATTATATCAAGCCTGCTGATAAAATAGATATATCAAATGTTGAATATACCGAATCACCTACATTTGAATTTCGTCGGTACTGTGATAAAACCTATAATAATTCCGATATATCTATTAAACACAAGGAATATAGAGATCTTGTTTGGGGAAGCGAAATGGCCCATACATTGGACAGTTTAGACGGTGATTTCAGTAGTCAGTACGTAAACCAACCGTGTTTAACAAGCGATGCTGTTTTTGATAAAGTGCTTGATAGTATAATTTACACTCTTGAACGTAGTAATTACACAAAAAATGAAAGTACAGATGTTATTTCCATCTCTCCAAACGATAACTCTGAGTGGTGTAAATGTAATAATTGTCTTTCAAGTTATGACAAATATGGATGCATCTCGGGTACGGTTATTGCCTTTGTCAACAGAATTGCGGAGGCGTTACATGAGGATTATCCTACTCTGAAAATCCAGACACTCGCATATTCAGATACAGCCGCTGCTCCTAAAAATATTAAAGTACATCCAAATGTCGTTGTCCAGTTGCGTCCGGTTGACAGATGTAATAACCATTTACCGAATCATAATTGTCATACCAACAAAAAAATCGAGCAGAATATTTTGG
>CAJGDF010000315.1 GCA_904502105.1 uncultured Clostridia bacterium | reverse complement strand
CAAAAGCACCGAGCGTTCAACCCGGTGCTTTTGCTTTTCAAAACTTTCAAAATAATCAAAAAATTAACATTAATAAACCCCGAATCAATTGCAACAATAATAAGGCAAACGCAAATTGAATTTGAAGGGGTGTAAACGAAATGTCAAAGAATAATTCAGTTGTTCCTCAGGCAAGAGCCGCTCTTGATCAGTTCAAGATGGAAGCTGCAAGAGAAGTTGGCGTTCAATCCCTTATTAACGAAATCATACAACATATAGTACAACCTATGGCTATCAAATCAATATAATGTATCGTCAAGCCGCCTTGTGATTACAAAGGCGGCTTTTACATGTTTTTACTCGTTTTCAGTTGTACAATGCATTTGCAAAAAACTTGCAGGTGCATTGTATTGTTTGTTTTATATAAATTTTAAAGGTGAATTTTTACATTTTCTATAATTGCGAACAGGAAATATGTGTGATAAAATAGAATATGGATGATTGTATTCAATTTTGCATTCACATAAAAGGAGGAAAATATATGAAAAAAACATTGAAAAAAGTATTGGCAATTATACTTGCACTTTTGATGCTCACATCGGTTGCATCTGTTGCTCTCGCAACAACTGATATCGCAAGCGGTACTGCAGGTGAAGGAGTTACGTGGGTGCTTGATTCAGACGGCACTCTCACAATCAGCGGCACGGGCAAAATTAAGGTTGAGTGGTACAATCCCCCTTGGGAAACATATAATGATTCAATTCTCAACGTCGTTATCGAGGAAGGGATAAAAGATGTTCCCGGTTCGATTCTTGACCATGCAGATAAGTGTGTTTCTGTTAAAATTCCTGCAAGCGCTGAGAAGATTCACCCTCTTGCGTTTGACAGTATGGATTCTCTCAAAGAAATCAAACTTGACGAGAGTAATCCCAACTATAAAATCGTTGACGGTGTTCTTTTTTCAAAAGACGGAAAAACGCTTGTTTATTTCCCGAACAATCTCGGTATAACGGAATACACTGTTCCCGAAACGGTTGAAGCCATATCGGAGTATGCTTTTTATACAAACATCTGTCTTAAAAAATTGACCGTTTCTGATTCCGTAACATCCTTAGGTTACAGTGCGTTTGAATATTCCGAAATCGAAGAATTTGTTCTCGGTAACGGTGTAACAGAAATTTCGTCTTCTTGTTTCGGTTCAATACCTGCAAAAGCAATAGTTGTTCCCGATAACATAAAAACAATCGGATATGCCGCTTTTTGGAGCTGCGAAAATCTCGAAACCATTGTTATCGGTTCAGGCGTTGAGTATATAGACAAAGATATTTTTATGTATACATCTGCACTTACCGCTGTCCATTATAACGGCACTCAGGAGCAGTGGGATGCAATTGAAATTGCAGAAGAAAATGCGGATCTGAACGAAAAAGAGATTCACTTTGTTAAACAAAAAGAAGGCCTTGAACCCACTTGTAAAGAGGGTAACACAGCAGGTCTTTACTGTGAACTCTGCGATATGTATCTGACAGGCAATAAAATCCCTGCAATCAAAGACCACGTTTTTGTTGAGGGTGTGTGCGATTGCGGAGCGGTATGCGACCATTCCGAAGACGGATATGTTCAGACTGCTGAAACTCATCAGCTCAAATGCGGGGTCTGCGGTGTAATCGAAGCAGCAGAAGCGCATAAAATCGAATATTACGAAGATAACGGCGAAGGCAAGTGCACGGCATATTGCGAAATTTGCGGATATATTGATGCTCTTACAAAAGACCATAATATGACAGTATATGATTTCTATAACGATGAATATTGTATCAACTACTGTGAAAATTGCGGATATGCCGATGAAGAAAAAAATCTTGTGAAGCATTCGTTCATCGACATTGATTACCCTGCAACAGAAACAGAGGCAGCCAACACAAAACACATCTGTGAAAATTGCGGTGCTTATGAAAACAACTATGACACCGATAATGCAATAGTATTTGAGCTTTACAGCGACGATTATGAATGGGAAAACAGTGCACTTCTCGTTTATGTCAACGGCGAACCCGTGAATCTTATCAGAAATATGTCGGGTAAAGAATATGACACCTTCGCAATGCCATATGATAAGAATTTAAGCTATGTTTTCAAATGGATAAACGGCGGATATAACGAATATTACGGTGTTGAAATTTATCTTCCCGATTCGGACACTCCCGTTTTTGAAGAGAATGATATGAGCGGCTATGATATGCTTCAGACCGTTTATACAATCAATGTTGCTGATTATTCGGCTGTTGACGAGGCTCTTGCAGAAATTCCCGAATATCTTGAATATTATTCTGCAGAAAGTGTTGCAAATCTCGTAACTGCTGTTAAGGGCGTCAGCAGAATGCTTCCCAAGAGCAAACAGAACGAGGTTGACGCAATGGCAACAGCAATCAAAACTGCAGTTGACGGTCTTGTTGAACTTTCAGACCCCGTTCCTAACGGCGTTATCAATATGAGTGCAGGTAATTTCGTTTACATTAATGACGATTTTTACTCTGAAAAACCCGGT